>JBILEG010000122.1:0-8539 GCA_044352225.1 Pseudomonadales bacterium
ACCTCGCCGGCGACCAGCGGGTTGTCGCTGTCGTAGCCGTTGGTGGTGGGCAGGTCGTACTCCAGGATCAGGCCCTGCAGGCCCTGGTCCAGCATGTAGCGCGCGCGCTCGGCCCAGGCCATGCCGCGGCCGAAGCCCGTCACCTGCGCCATGGTCCAGAGCCGCGTGCGCTTGCCGTTGGGCTCGGTGCCGCGCGTGAAGGGGTACTGGCCCGGGAAGTTCAGATCTTTCTGGTAATCGAAACCGGCATCGGCAAGATCGAGCGGCGTGTAGAGCGGTGCGATCTCCCAGTCGAGCGCCTGCGTGCGGAAGGCAGGCTTGCGCTCGCCCTCGGCAGCCACCGATGGGCCGCGTGTGTCCGCCTCCCAGCGTGCGCGGTTCTCGCGGAGTTCCTCCTGGCGGGCTGCGTCGGTATCGAGTGCTGCGCCTGCCGCGCGCTCGCGCGGATCGTCGATCGCTTCGCCCATGGTGGCCTCTCCAGATGATGCTTCGGGGCTATGGTAGGTCGGGGGGTGGGGGGTTGGCCAATGATGAGCAGACCATCGTGGCGATGGCGCGGGAGTGGCAAGCGAGCTGAGACCCGTGTTCGACCGCAAAGCTCAGCACCCCGAATCATTCGAGGGCGGCGTCTTCGACGATGGATTTGCTGATGCTCATTTTTTCGGGAAAGACTCGCGGTGCGTCTTCTGGATCCTGTCGCGCCAGTCATCGGCGAGCCGGGCCTCGGCCGCAAACTCAGGCCACCGCTTCACCGCCGCCAGCACTTCTTCAATGATCTTCGCGGCGCGGCCCCGCTTCATTACCGCCGCTTTCGCGCAGGCGTCGAAATCTGCCAGTACAAAACCGTCGCGCTTGCCGTTCAGGGTCATCTGGTGCGTCGCCGTCCACGAACCGGCCGGGTTGTAGCTGTAGGTGACGTCGAAGGCGGGCGCGAGCGACCACTCGCCCTGCTGGTTCATGAGGAAGGCAATGTTTTTCACGTGATCATCCTGATTCCGCGCGACGATGTTGAAGACCATCCGGCGGAACTGTTCCTCCACCGCGGCCATCGGCAGCTGCAACCTGCGGATCGTCAGCAAGGCCTGCTCGTAGGCATAGGCACCGGCCTGATTGAAATCGAAATGCGCCAGCGCGCAGAGCGACTGCATGTGCAGTCTCGCGCCTCCCGCGAGGCGATCAAAACGCCGTGTCATGAAGTGACGGCGCCCGTTTTCTTCCAGCAGCCGGCACTCGCCCATGGTGATGCCAGCTGCCTTCGCCATCAGGTGGTAGGCGTACTCGATCGCGCCGTAGCCCTTGGGATCCTCGAGTTCCTTGTCCTTGTTGCCCGCCACGCCGTCGAATTTCAGCAGCCAGTAATCGAAACCCTCACCCGCCGTGATCTGGCCGGAGCGCACCTCGTTTGTCGTGCGATTCCACGCAATCACCGCCTTGGCCCGCGCGCCGCCAGCGGAGGTGCCCACGCGCAAGATGTCGCGCAGCGCCTTCGCCTGCCCTGCCTTGTGAAAATGGCCCTGTAAATCGCCCCGATGCGTCAGCACCTCGCCCGCCAGCCGCACCAGCGCGTCGATCTCTATCTTCGTCGCCTTGCCCGGCTTCGGGCCCAGCGCCGGCGCGAACTCCAGCGCCCCCATGCCGCGCGTGCCGGTGTAGCAAAGCCGCTCCACCGCATGGAAGCTCTCCGCCGTGCGTCCCTGCGTCGCCAGCCACGCATCGATCAGCGCATTGCCGAAGGTGTCGGGCAGCGAATCCGCCAGCAATCCCGGCAGCCCATGAAAGGTATTCCGGGGCAGTGCGGGGAATTCATACACCCGCTCACTCAAGGGCATCGTGAGTGGCGAGAGCTCGATGCCGCTGCGGGCAAACTCCGCGTCGTATTGGAACGCCGCAACATCGCGCCCTTCTTCGAGCGCTACGGCGCCGATTGTCCGCCCCCAGAGCTGGACCTTCCCGATCATGCCGACTCACCCCACGTCCATGTTTTCGGTTTCACGGCCGAGGCCTTCTTGCCCGTGGCGCGCTGGCGCTTCCGGCCCGCCTGCTTCAATTGCGCCATGGGGCCGGGCACCGGTTCCGGCAACAACGTCTCGAAACGCTCCAACACACCGAGCGCACGGCAGACCCGCAGAAAGCCCGAGAGCTGCGTCGCCACTTCCCCCGATTCCAGCCGCTCGACCGTTCGTTTGGAGACACCCGCCTGTTCTGCCAGCGCGGCCTGCGTCAGATTTTTCTCAATACGTATGCCGGCCAGGCGGCTGCCCAATTCCTTGAGCACGGCCTCATCGGTCAGCTGCGTAGAAACTTTCATAAAACGGCATATATGGCGACTTGATCGATCTTAAGGAGTTTATTCGCCAGAATTGGCGATAAGCAACATATATCCGTTTATGGGCCCGAGGCTATGCTGTGGACCGACACCCACGCCACGGACGCCCCCCATGATCGAACTCGCCCCCGGCATCCACGTGCAAGACAACGAACTCGACTGGAGCGCGATCCGCGCCCAGGGCGCGGGCGGGCAGAACGTGAACAAGGTGTCGAACGCGGTGCATCTGCGCTTCGACGTGGGTGCGTCTTCCTTGCCGCCGGAACTGAAAGACGCCCTGCTTGGGCTACGCGATCACCGTGTGAGCGATTCGGGCGTGGTGGTGATCAAGGCGCAGCGCTTCCGGAGCCTGGAGAAGAACCGCGACGATGCGCTGGAAAGATTGCAGGAACTGGTGGCGCGCGCCGCGCACAAGCAGCCCCCGCGCATCGCCACCCGCCCGGGCCGCGCCGCCCGCGCGAGGCGCGTCGACGACAAGAGCCGGCGCGGGAAGGTGAAGTCCCTGCGGGGGAAGATCGATCGGGGCGACTGATGCAGCCCTACTTCGAGGCCGCCAGCCCCGGCCCGAACGCCATCTCGAGCATCTCGTCAGGGCCCACCATGCTGCTCAGCACGCGAAAGCGCAGACTGAGCTTTGCGGGATCGGCCACATCACGCACCCGCAGCACCACGCTGCCGTGGGCGGGAACGCGGATCACGGCGGGGCCATCGTAAAAGCCTTCCGGGCCGATCTCCTGCAGGGTGATGTGCAGTGCGCCGGTGTTGCGCAGCGTCACCGGCACCAGCGTGGTATCGGGCTCGTAGGGGGCGGCCTCCACGCGCAGCACGCTGCGCAGCAGCGGCTCGACGTTGCGCGCCAAGCCCACATAGGTGTCTTTGTAGACGGCAACGGTGTCGCCTTTGAACAGCGCCTCCCGTACCGCCGGCGTGCTGCGTTCGCGCGCCAGCACCAGCGTTGCGGTGCGGTGCCCGCCCGCGCTCAGCCCGGCTTCCCAGTCGAGCAGGCCGTGCACATCCGATGTGCCGAGGATCGTGAGGTTCTTCTGCTCGGCGATGCGGAATGCCTCCGGCGAGACATCCTCCATATTCGCCACCTCGATGCCCTGCAGCAGGCCGTCGGCGATCAGTTTCTCGTGCATGGGCGTGAGGCGCGCCACGCCGTCGGGCGTCTGGTCAGTCCAGTACGGGTGATTCCAGAAGGTGAAGGCGCCCTGGCGCTTTGCCTCGCGGAAGGCGTCCATCGGATCTTTCTTGAGCAGCTTGTTGGCATCCGCAAGAAACACGGCGTTGCAGTGACCGGGCGGCATATCGTGCGTGATCTCGGCGCCGTTGATCACCACCAGTGGCTCCCCCGCCACTCGCGGGCTGTGGTAGGGGTCGTTTACCTCCTGCGTGGCGATCTCGAAGGAGCGGTTGCGATCCTTGTGCGGGATGTCGGCGTGGTGCGGCTGGTACTCGAGGTGTTCGGTGGGCGCATAGCCATAGAGGCCGTCGCGCTGCGCTTCCTGCACGCGGATGCTGGGCCAGACCTCGCCGTCGGAAAAAATCGAATGCGTGTGCAGGTCCACGGCCAGCACCTGGCGCCCATCGGGCAGCGGCGCAAACTCCAGGCGCCGGATGGGGCTGAGGGGCTCTGCAGCCTGCGCGCAGGTGCTGAGAAGCAGGGCGACGGCCAGGGCGCGGAGTTTCATCAGGCATGTCTCGGGAGGGGTTCGGCCGATGCTAGCGCGGGGAGATGACGGAAATCCAACACAACCGTCGCGGGCATGGCCCGCTCCTACAGCAGGAGATGCCCACCCCGCAGGAGCGGGCCATGCCCGCGACATCTACCGTAGGAGCGGGCCATGCCCGCGACATCCGCCGTAGGAGCGGGCCATGCCCGAGACATCCACCGTAGGAGCGGGCCATGCCCGCGACATCCACCGTAGGAGCGGGCCATGCCCGCGACATCCGCCGTAGGAGCGGGCCATGCCCGCGACATCCGCCGTAGGAGCGGGCCATGCCCGCGACATCCACCGCAGGAGCGGGCCATGCCCGCGACATCCACCGCAGGAGCGGGCCATGCCCGCGACATCCACCGTAGGAGCGGGCCATGCCCGCGACATCCACCGCAGGAGCGGGCCATGCCCGCGACATCCACCGTAGGAGCGGGCCATGCCCGCGACATCCACCGCAGGAGCGGGCCATGCCCGCGACATCTACCGTAGGAGCGGGCCATGCCCGCGACATCTACCGTAGGAGCGGGCCATGCCCGCGACAGCAGCATCGCCCGCCATCAAACCCTCAGGCCCGCACAAACCCCCCACCCGAGATCAACGGCAGATCCGCGTACGTGCGGATGCCTGCAGGCGCCGCGCACACCGCCGGTATCGCGTTGACCGCAGGCAGCGCAGTGGTGATGAGGTTCATCTGCATGGCCTCGACCGGATTGGCAGCCACCTCGCCATCTGGCATGGAATGCTTCAGCGTGAACTCCACATTCGGCCGGCCCTTCACCGTGACCACATAACCCTGGTGCAGCGGGTAATCAGGCTCCACGCGGTTACCCATCTTCCAGCGGTAGCGCAGCTCAACCACCGATTTGCCGTTCACGATGCCGTGCCAGCCCGCGTTCACGCCGGCCACGCAGCCCTTGGCGATCTGCATGAAGCCGAAGTCGCAGTCTTCCACCGCCGCCGAAAACTCCGCGCGGAAAGCGATCTCGTCATAGCGGAGTTTCAGCACCTCGCCCGCCAGATGGATGCCGTCCGAAAAAACGGCAGATCCCTTGCGCAGCACCTCCTCCAATCCGGGCGTGCCGAGCGGCTGGCCGAAGCCGCAGCTCTCCCACGTTTCCTTGGATGCATAACCTGTGGCGTCCACGCTCTCGAGCAGGCAGACGTTGTCTATGCGGTCGCAGATGCCGGCCGCCACCAGGCTGATCAGGCTGCTGAAACCGGGATGGATGCCGCTGCCGAAGATCGAGGCATTGCCCCGCTGGCAGGCATCGAGGATGCGGTTGCGAGCGGCCTCACCCAGCGCGTGGCCGGTCACAAACGCAGAGGTGGTGACGATATTGATGCCGCGCTCGAGGATGCGGCAGAAATCGTCCGGGTTGGCCCACAGGCCGTTGTAGTTCACGCAATCGGGCTTGAGCGCGAGCAGCGCTTCCACATCCTGCGTGGTGGTGACGCCGATGGGCCCGATGCCCGCCAGCGCCCCCGCATCCTGCCCCGCCTTGGCGGCACCGTGGACGTAGCAGCCCACCAGTTCCAGATGCGGATTCGCATTGATGGCGATGACGGCACGACGGCCCACGTTGCCCATGGCCCACTGCACGATCCGGTACTTGCGCATATCTGTCACCCGTTAAAAAAACCGGCTTCAATCCGGTACTGTGAAAAAGCCTTCGCCCACGATATGCACGCCGCCGCCGACGTCCACGCGCCAGCTGTCTCCATCGGCGGCCACATCGACCACCAGCGAACTCGGTCGCCCGATCAGCTCACCCTGCGACACCACCACACGCCCGGGCATGCCGGCAAGCGCATGCTGCGCCAGATACGCGCCCAGCGGGCCTGCGGCAGAGCCTGTGGCGGGGTCTTCACCCACCGAATCCCAGCGATCGAACATGCGCGCCATCACGCGGCCCGGTGACTGCACCGCGAAGAGATAGAGAGACTCCACCTCCGCCGCGCCGCACACCGACCCGCAGGCCGCACCGCGACGCTGTGCACGACGCAATGTTTCCTCATCGCGCACCGGCACCATCAGGTGCGCGATGCCGGAACTGCCTGACATCACAGGCAACTCCTCGACCAGGTCCTCGGGCTCCAGGCCCGCCGCCCGCGCCACCGCCGCACGGTAATTCACGGGCGCGCCGAACACCGGCGCGAGTTGACGCATGGATGCGGTGCCTGCGGCAAGGTCCACGCGTACCGGAATGTCGCCCGCGGCACAGTGCTGCGTGAGATCCGCAGGCACCAGGCCCTGAGACGCCAGCGTGAACGCAGTGCCCAGCGTGGGGTGGCCGGCAAACGGCAATTCGCTGGCGGCAGTGAAGATGCGTAACGTGTAGCCCGTGGCATCGCGCGCGGTGACGAAGGTGGTCTCGGAGAAATTTATCTCGCGGGCGAGGGTCTGCATCATCGCGGCATCAAGACCGGGCGGTGTTTCCGAAACGACGCAGAGCTGATTGCCGCGAAACGGCGCATCGGCAAAGACATCGAGAAGGTGGAAGCGGACTTTCATGACAGGGCTCCGGTACTGCGAGGCCGCTATGATGCCCTCGCCCCGGGGGGTACTTCCACAGGCGGGTGGGTCACGCGCCGCAGCCACAACCATGCAGCAGTGCACAGCAGCGAACCCGCCAGCAAAGACCAGCGGCTGCCCGCCAGCGAGAGCAGGCTGCCGAAGACCGCCATGCCCACGTTCGCCACGTAGAAATTGGTGCTGATCAGACCCATCACACGGCCTGAGCCCTCCTCCGTGAAGCGCTCGATCATGTACTCGGGGAAGCTGGTGTTGTTCAGGCTGATCAACACGCCCAGCACCGCGAACACCAGCGGCACCAGCGGGCGGGGCGTGAGCACGAGCAATCCCAGGGTGACGGCAAAGCAGGCCGTCGCCACATCGAGCAACACCACGCTGCCGATGCGTGCTCGCAGACGCGACACCACAAAAGCACTAGTGAAGATCATCGCGGCGGTCATGAACACCGTGAGCCAGGCGATCTCGCGCGGGTCACTGCCGAAGTACTCCACCAGCCACACCGGATAGAACTCGTAGCAGGCGTTCAGCCCCAGCGTGTAGAGCAGGTGAAAGATCAGCATCTGGCGGATGGGCGGTTCACGCCAGAGATGCAGGGAGTTGTGGGTGCCCGCCGCACGCAGCAAGGCGCTCACGGTAAGCGAGGCCTGCGCAGCCGCGGTATCGGCCAGCGTGACATGCGCCACCGCAGCACAGAGCAGCAAGGCCGCACCCGCCAGCAGGAACACCGTTCCCATCCCGAGGAACATCAGATAGCCGCCGATCAGCGGGCCTGCGAGCCAGCCCGCGTAGGTGGCCGCGAACACCATCGAGATCGCCTGCGAGCGGCTGATGTGCGGGTGGAGGTCGAGCGCGATGCTGCGCGCGACGGCGTCGTTTCCCTCGCAGACGCCGGTGAGGAAACGCGCCAGCAGGAACATCGGGTAATTGCCCGCGACCACGGCCCATGCCGTGGCGGCGTAGCCCGCACCGCCCAGGCAGAGCGTGACCACCAGCACGCGCTTGCGACCGAAATGATCCGAGAAGGCGCCGAGGAAGGAACTGCCCACGAGGATCCCGAGCGGGTAGACCGCGAGCAACATGCCGAGCAGCAACTTGGGATGGATACCCAGGAAAGCGACCAGCCCGGGATCTCCCCCAGCCGAGAGGAAGTACGGCGCGAGCATCGGGAACGGCAGCGCCACACCCGCCGTGGCGAGGAAGCTCACCAGCATCACAGTGAACAGCGCGGCGCGCGGGCTCGCCACTCAGATCTCCACGCACAGGCCCTCGCGGGCCATGATCACTTCCGGCCCGCCACGCCCTGCACGCTCCGCAAGGAGGGCCGCGTGGATGAGGTCCAGAGCTTCGTCGGTGCGCGTCGGGTCGTGGTGCGTGAGGAGGACGCGGGGAATGCCAGCCTCCTCGGCAAGGGCAATGGCCGTGTGGTAGGTGCCGTGGCCCCAGCCGATCCTTGCCGGGCGGTATTCGGCCTCGGTGTATTGCGCGTCGATCACCAGCGTATCCACGCCTCGCAGGGCCCCGATCAACACGGCGCGCTGCGCAGCCATGCCCGCAGCGTAGTCCTCGTACTCCTCGTCTTCCGGGTCGTAGATATTCACCGGCGGTTCGAAATCCCCCGTGAAGAACAGCGAGCGTCCGTCGGCATCGATGCGGTAGCCGTAGTCGAAGACAGGATGCGACATCACGGTGGTGGTGACGGTGGCGGAGCCGTAGTGCAGCACCTGCCCTTCATGCAGCGTCTCGTAGCTGATGCTGCCCTTGAGCTCCGTGTCGCTCACCGGGAAGAAGCAGTACTGCATCTGCTGCGAGAGGATCTCGGCGAGGCTCTTCTGGTAGACCGGATCGAAGCTGCCACAGATGCGCACCTCGCTGCCGGACACGAAGAGGGGCGTGAAGAAGGGCAGGCCCTGGATGTGGTCCCAGTGCGTGTGCGTGATGAAAATCGCGCAGCGCACCGGCGCG
>JBILEG010000123.1:0-8509 GCA_044352225.1 Pseudomonadales bacterium
ACTACACGCAGTTCGTCGCCATCTACGGCGCGCGCGGTCTGGCCTACATCAAGGTGAATGACGTCAACGACCTCGAGGAAGGCCTGCAGTCCCCGATCGTGAAATTCCTGCCGCTGCCGGTACGCCGCGCGGTGCTGGAGCGCACGGGCGCGCAGAATGGCGATCTGGTGTTCTTCGGTGCCGACAAGGCGAAGGTGGTGAACGAGGCGCTCGGTGCGCTGCGCTGCCGTCTGGGCGCTGACCTGAACCTCTACACCTGCCGGTGGGCGCCGCTCTGGGTCGTCGATTTCCCGATGTTCGAGAAAGACGACAAGGGCCGCTGGACGCCGCTCCATCACCCGTTCACGCGTCCGGCCTGCTCCCCGGAGGATCTGGCGGCCAAGCCAGGTGAAGCGGTCTCGCTCGCCTACGACATGGTGCTGAACGGCACCGAACTCGGTGGCGGCTCGATCCGTATCCACACGCGCGAGATGCAGCAGCAGGTCTTCCGCATTCTCGGTATCGGCGAAGACGAAGCACGCGAGAAATTCGGCTTCCTGCTCGATGCGCTGCGCTTCGGTGCACCGCCGCACGGTGGTCTCGCCTTCGGGCTCGACCGTCTGGTGATGCTGATGACGGGCTCGGACTCGATCCGTGACGTGATTGCCTTCCCGAAGACGCAAACGGCGAGTTGCCTGCTCACCGAGGCGCCGGGCGTGGTCGAGGACGGACAACTGAAAGACCTGCACATACGCCTGCGCGGCGCCTGAGATGCGGGTGATCCTGGGCATCGATCCGGGATCGCGACTGACCGGCTTCGGCGTGGTACGCGCCGCGGCCGGAAAGACGAGCTACCTCGCCAGCGGCTGCATCCGGCTCTCACCGGCAGAGTCGCTGGCGATACGGCTTCAGAAAATCTACGAGGGCGTCTCTTCGATCATCGAGGAACACGCGCCGACGGAACTCGCCATCGAAGAGGTGTTCATGTCCAAGAGCGCAGGATCGGCGCTCAAGCTCGGTCAGGCGCGCGGTGCTGCCATCGTGGCGGCCGCCGTGCGCGGGCTCGCGGTGTTCGAGTACTCCCCCAGCAGCATCAAGCAGGCGGTGGTGGGCACCGGCAAAGCCGAGAAATCCCAGGTGCAGCACATGGTCTGCACCCTGCTGGGCCTGCCCGCCACGCCACAGGCCGATGCCGCCGATGCGCTGGCAGCAGCCCTGTGCCATGCTCATACCGCCGAGAGCATGGCCCGCCTTCCTCTGGCGCGAGCGACCCGCCGCGCCGGCGTGCGCTGGCGCAGTATCGGGAGAGCCAAGGCATGATCGGACGTCTGCGCGGCATCCTGCTCGAGAAGCAGGCCCCGGATATCCTTCTCGACGTTCACGGCGTGGGCTACGAACTGCAGTCCCCGCTGGGCACCATCGTTCGCCTCCCTCCCATCGGACAGGAAGTGGTGCTCCACACACACTTCGCCGTTCGCGAAGACGCGCAGCAGCTCTTCGGTTTCTGGACGCGCGAGGAGCGCGAACTCTTCCGCACGCTGGTGAAAGTGAGCGGCGTCGGCCCCAAGCTGGCGCTCGCGATCCTCTCGGGCATGGATGCCGACGAGTTTGTGCTCTGCGTGCAGCGCAACGACACGAGCGCGCTGGTGCGCATCCCCGGGGTGGGCAAGAAAACCGCCGAGCGGTTGATTGTCGAGATGCGGGACAGGCTGCGCGAATGGCGACCTGATCTCGCCGCCGCGCGGGGCGCCGTCGCGGTGCCGGATATCGCCGCCGCAAGCCGCAACCGCGTGCTGGCCGATGCCGAGAGCGCGCTGATCGCGCTAGGCTACAAGCCGCAGGAGGCCGCGCGCGCGATTTCCGCTGCGCAGGGCGACGATGTCGCCACCAGCGAAGAACTGATCCGCCGTGCGCTCAAAGGCATGGGGGCGAAGTGAGGACGTGCCGATGATCGAGAACGATCGGCTGGTTGCGCCCCAGGGCGCCGGGAACGAAGACGCGCTGGACCGCGCCATCAGGCCGCGCATGCTCGCGGATTATGTCGGGCAGCCCGCCGTTCGCGAGCAGATGGAGATTTTCGTTGCCGCGGCGCGCGGGCGTCGCGAGGCGCTGGACCACACGCTCATCTTCGGGCCGCCCGGCCTCGGCAAGACAACGCTTGCCCATATCATCGCCAACGAGATGGGCGTGGCGGTGAAGAGCACTTCGGGCCCGGTGCTGGAGCGCGCGGGCGATCTCGCCGCGCTGCTCACGAACCTCGAGCCGCGTGATGTGCTGTTCATCGACGAGATCCACCGGCTGAGCCCCAACGTCGAGGAAGTGCTCTACCCGGCGATGGAAGACTTCCAGCTCGACATCATGATCGGCGAAGGCCCTGCGGCGCGCTCCATCAAACTCGACCTGCCGCCTTTCACGCTGGTGGGCGCCACTACGCGCGCAGGGCTGCTCACATCGCCGCTGCGCGACCGCTTCGGCATCGTGCAGCGCCTCGAGTTCTATTCGGTGGAAGACCTGACCACCATCGTTGCGCGCTCAGGCCGCATCCTCGGCATCGAGATGGAGGTGGCGGGTGCGCGTGAAATCGCACGCCGTGCGCGCGGCACGCCCCGGATCGCCAACCGCCTGCTGCGCCGCGTGCGCGATTTCGCCGAGGTGCGTCATGGCGGCGAGGTGAGTCTCGCGATTGCCGACGAGGCGCTCAATCTTCTCGCGGTCGACCAGCAGGGCTTCGACCACATGGATCGCCGTCTGCTGCTCGCCATGATCGAGAAGTTCGACGGCGGCCCGGTGGGCGTCGAGAGTCTCGCGGCTGCCATCGGCGAGGAGCGTGGCACCATCGAGGATGTGCTCGAGCCCTACCTGATCCAGCAGGGCTACATGCTGCGCACACCGCGCGGGCGCATGGCGACGCGCGCCGCGTGGCTGCATTTCGGGCTGCAGCCATTGCGAGCTCCGGCGAACATGGACCTCCTCGGCCAGACGGACGGCGAGCCCTGATGCAGCACCTCCCTGCATTGCCTTCCATCGGGCTCGACCTGCGTGTCTACATCGAAGACACCGATGCGGGTGGCATCGTGTATTACGTGAATTACCTGAAGTACTTCGAGCGCGCGCGCACCGAGCTGATGCGCGCGCTCGGTTTCGCGCGTGCCGCCCTGCCAGAGGCCGGCTGTCAGTTCGTGGTGCACTCGATGCAGGTCGAGTACCTGCGTCCCGCGCGCCTTGACGACGCACTGGTGGCAGAAGCGAGCATCACCGCGGCGGGCCGTGCGAGCATCGACTTTGCGCAGCGCGTATTGCGCGGTGCCGAAGAGCTCTGCCGCGGACACGTACGCATCGCCTGCGTTGATGCCGTCACGCAGCGCCCGCGCGCCCTGCCTGCCGAATTGAAAAACCGCCTTGCTGGCGCCCCTTGCGCCGGTGAACCCACAACCCTCACGGAGAACCCCTCGTGAACCAGGACATGTCGCTCTGGTCCCTCGTCGCCCACGCCAGCCTCGTGGTGCAACTGGTGATGCTGATCCTCTTTCTCGCCTCGGTGGTGTCGTGGGGGATGATCATCCAGCGTGCGCTGCTGCTCGGCCGTGCGAAGAAACAGTTCCACGCCTTCGAGCAGACGTTCTGGTCGGGCATCGATCTCGGGCAGCTCTACCGCGACGGCTCCGTGCGACTGGAGCAGAACGGCATGATCGAGGGCGTGGAGAATCTCTTCCGCGCGGGCTTCAAGGAATTCACGCGGCTGCGCCAGCAGGCGGGTGTCGAATCCGACGCCATCATGGAGGGCGCACAGCGGGCGATGCGCGTGGCACTTTCCCGTGAGGAGGAGTACCTCGAGAAACACCTGCCGTTCCTCGCTACCGTTGGCTCCATCAGCCCGTACATCGGCCTCTTCGGCACCGTGTGGGGCATCATGCACGCCTTCCGGGGGCTGGCCACCATGCATCAGGCCACCCTCGCTACCGTCGCGCCCGGCATCTCCGAGGCGCTGGTCGCTACTGCGATGGGTCTGTTCGCGGCGATACCGGCAGTCATCGCGTACAACCGTTACTCGGCGCGCGTCGACAACCTGGTCGCCAACTACGACACCTTCTCGGAAGAGTTCTCCAGCATCCTGCATCGTCAGGCGCACGCCGTGCGCAAAACCGGCTGATTCCCCGGACGGCCCGACACGATGCGCAAACCCAAGAAAAAGCTCGTTTCCGAGATCAACGTCGTCCCCTACATCGACGTGATGCTGGTGCTGCTGATCATTTTCATGGTCACGGCACCCATGTTGATGCAAGGCGTGGAGGTGGAGCTTCCCGATGCGCCCTCAGAGCCCATCGAGAACCAGGACGAGGAGCCGCTGATCGTGTCGGTCAAGGCTGACGGCAGCTATTTCATCAACCTGGGTGGCACGCCCGAACAGCCCGAGAAGCTTGAGGTCATCAAGGACAAGGTGGGCAAAATCCTGAAGCAGAAGCCGAAGACACCTGTGCTGGTGTGGGGCGACGAGAAAGTCCCCTACGGCACGGTGGTGGTGTTGATGGCCAACCTGCAGGAAGCAGGCGCGAAAAGCGTTGGCCTGGTCACCGAGAACCCCTGAGCGATGAGCCGTCGCCTCGAGTCCGTGATCCTGCCCGCGACCCTGAGCGTGGTGATACACGCGCTGCTGCTGTTCGTGCTCACGGCCAACTGGGAGCCCGAACGTGACCAGAGCATCCGCAAGGTGCCGCGTCACGTGAATGCGAAACTGGTGACGCTCGACAAGGCCGCTGCCAAACCCAAGCAGGCGAAACCGCGTCCGCCCGAGCCCAAGCCTGAACCGCCCAAGCCGAAGCCCGAGCCACCGAAGCCCAAGCCCGAGCCGCCCAAGCCCGAGCCCAAGCCTTCGCCCAAGCCCGCGCCGAAGAAGGAGCCGCCCAAGCCCGACCCGAAAAAAGTTGAAGAGGCGCGCAAGAAGGAACAGCAGAAGAAAGCCGAGGAAGAGCGTCGCCAGCGCCAGCGCGAGATGGAGCTCTCCATGGCCATGGAAGAAGAAACCCAGCAAGCCGAAAGCGACACCGACCTCGCGATGGCCTACACCGACGCGATCCGCGCCGCCATCGAAGACAACTGGAGCCGCCCACCGAGCGCACGCCGCGATATGGAAGTGGTCTTGCGTCTACAATTGATCCCGACCGGCGAGGTGGTATCGGTGACTGTGGTGAAGAGCAGCGGCAACGAGGCCTTCGACACGTCTGCCATCAACGCGGTCAAGAAAGCCGGGCGATTCCCCGAGGTGGCGGATGTCCCTCAGCCTGTGTTCGAGCGCCACCTGCGCAGTTTCCAACTCGTGTTCAGACCAGAGGACCTCCGACTGTGATCATGCGTGCCCTGATCTTTCTGTGCTGCCTGATGGCAGGCGCCGCCACGCGTGCGGCCGAGTTGATGATCGAGATCACCCAGGGTAGCGACGACCCGACGAAGATCGCCGTCGTGCCCTTTGGCGCCACCCCCGGCCTTTTGCCGCCGGAGGCCGTCGACGGGATCGTGTCGGCGGATCTGCAGCGCAGCGGTCTCTTCGAGGCCATGCCCGTCTCGGACATGATCGCCCAGCCCCACGAGAAGTCGCAGGTCTTCTTCAATGACTGGCGCTTGCAGGGCACTGACTACGTCGCCGTCGGCCGCATGACGCGGGATCCGGCGGGGCTCTACCGCGTCACCTACGAACTGCACGACGTGCTGCGCCAGAGCCAAGTGCTGCAGGAAACGGTGAACGGTTCGGAGGCACAGCTGCGTGATATCGCGCACTACATCGCCGACAAGATCTACGAGAAGGTCACGGGCATCAAAGGTGCGTTCAGCACCAAGATCGCCTACGTCTCCGTCAGCTCCGACCGGCGCAATTTCCGGCTGATCAAGGCCGACGCCGATGGCGAACGCGCGCTCACCATCCTCGAATCCAACGAGCCGATCCTCTCGCCAACGTGGGCGCCGGACGGCAAGCAACTCGCGTACGTGTCCTTCGAGGATCGTCGCCCGCGCGTATGGCGCCAGGTGATCGCCACCGGCCAGCGCGAGGCGCTCACGAACTTCCCGGGCCTGAACAGCGCCCCGGCGTGGTCCCCGGACGGGCGGCGCATGGCCATGGTGCTTTCAAAGGACGGCAACCCGGAGATCTACGTGCTCGATCTGGCGACGCGCCAGTTCACGCGGCTCACCAACCACTTCGCGATCGATACCGAGCCCACCTGGATGCCTGATGGCCGCTCGATCATCTTCACCTCGGATCGCGGCGGAAAACCCCAGATCTACCAGGCTGACGCAACCACCGGCGCGCTCACGCGGCTCACTTACGAGGGCGCCTACAACGCGCGCGCGCGTCCTATGCCCGACGGATCGGGGATCGTGTACACGCACCGCGCGGAGCCGGGTGGCCCGTTCCATATCGCGCTGCAGAACCTCAAGCGCAACACGGTACGGGTCCTTACCGAGACGATCTACGACGAGTCGCCCAGCATCGCTCCCAATGGCAGCATGATTATTTATGCCACCAAGCGAATGGGCAAAGGTATACTTGCGGTGGTCTCGGTGGATGCAAACGTCAAGTACTTCCTGCCCGCAGCGGCAAGAGAGGTACGTGAGCCCGCATGGTCACCGTACGTCCGTTGAACATTTTTTCTCCACATTCCTGAGAGGATCGCGCGGTGAGCACAAAGAGCGGCAAGTGGGTGCGTCTGGCAGCGGTTGCGATGCTGGTGACGTTGGTCGCAGCCTGCAGCGGCAACAAGAACAAGAACGGTGGTGCCGGCGCAGACGGCGCTGACGGTTCGGGCATCGGTACTGACGGTGCCACCTCCGTAGGCACGGGCTCCGATGGCGGCCTGTCCCCCGAGGAGATGGCGGCCCGCACTGGCCTCCAATATGTCTTCTACTTCGACTTCGACCAGTCGCAACTCAATCCGGAAACCCGCGCCGCACTCGATGCACAGGCCGCGGTGCTCCGCAACCAGGCGGGTCCCGTGCGTCTCGAGGGTCACGGCGACGAGCGCGGCACTCCTGAGTACAACCTCGCCCTGGGCGAGCGTCGCGCCAAGGCCATCTCCAACTACCTCATCCTGCAGGGTATCGACCGTAACCGCATCGAGACGGTGAGCTACGGTGAAGAACGCCCGGCCGCGCTCGGTCAGGACGAAGACTCCTACCAGCGCAACCGCCGCGTTGAACTGAAGCCCTGACACCGGCAGTGCGCAGTCTGCTTCTGGCGTTCGCTGCAGCGCTGCTCGCGCTGCCCGCGGCCGCCCAGGTCGAGGTCATGGAGCCGGGCGGCTATTCGTCGCCCCGGCAACCACCTTCCTACTCCCGCGGTGATGCCACGCCCCGGGAGGCGTCTTCCGGCGATGCCGATCTCTACAACCAGGTGCTGCAGCTTCAGGACGAGGTCATGAAGCTGAACGGCATCGCGGAAGAGCAGGCCGAGCAGATCCGGCAATTGAAGCAGCAACGCCTCGACGATTACATCAGCCTCGACAAGCGCCTCACGGCGCTGGGTGGGGGAGCGGCGCCTCCTGCAGCGCCGTCACAGGCGCCCGCTGCAGACTCGGGTGCTTACGGCCTCACGGCTGCAGAGCAGGCTCCGTCTGCGCCCATACGGGCAGATGTTGCGCCTCAGGCACCCGTAGCCACTGCGCCTGTGGCGGGAGAGCAGCCCGCCTATCAGGCAGCGTTCGATTTGCTGAAGGCAAAGCAGTTTCCCGAGTCAGAGGCCGCGTTCAAAAGTTTCCTCGAGCAGTACCCCAACGGCTCCCTCGCGGGCAACGCTCATTTCTGGCTTGGCGAGTACTACGCGGTGGTCAACGGCGACAACGCCGCGGCCAAACCGCATTACGAGTCGCTCGTCTACCAATACCCCGGTAGCACGAAGATGCCCGATGCCCTCTTCAAGCTCGGCCGCATCTACATGCAGGAAGGGGACGCACAGCGCGGACGTGAGTTGCTGCAACGCGTGCAGGACGAGTATCCGAAGTCCGACAGCGCCCCCAAGGCGCAGGCCTATCTGCAGCAGAACCCTTAGCGCCTCATTTTGGCCTTGTCTTTTCGGGATCAATCCGTACCATACGCGGCTTCGTTCGGGTCGTTAGCTCAGTCGGTAGAGCAGTTGGCTTTTAACCAATTGGTCGCTGGTTCGAATCCAGCACGACCCACCACTTCAAAAAGCCACCTCCGGGTGGCTTTTTCATTTCTAGGCTCATCGCCCATGGCCTGGCATGTTTACCTGCTGCGCTGCACGGATGGCTCGCTCTATGCGGGTATCACCACAGATCTTGAGCGCAGGCTTGCCGAGCACAACCTGGGCAAAGCCGGCGCGAAATACACCCGCAGCAGACGGCCTGTGGTACTGGCATGGAGTGAAGCGGCAGAAGATCGCGCGGCTGCGAGCCGTCGCGAATATGCGCTGAAGAAGCTGGGACGTGAGGCTAAAGAGGAACTGCTGCGGATCGCCGCCAGCGCGGCGCTCCGGGATTAGTCCTGGGTCTTCTCGAGCAGACGGAGCATCTGCACGGCGAGG
>JBILEG010000124.1:0-8506 GCA_044352225.1 Pseudomonadales bacterium
TCCAGATCACGCGCGAAGCGCAGCGTGTCTTCGGCCTCGGACTCCCGCTGCTGCGCCTGCAGGCTGTGTGCAAGCACGCGAAGATGCGAGGTGCATCCGGGGTGAATGAGCAGGAAATCGCGGCAGAGCCGCTCGGATACGGACGCATCTCCTGCCCGAAGCGCACGCGTGACCGCGAGCAGGTTCTCGGCCCGCGCGGCTTCTTCCTCGCGCCCGGATTCGGCCATGGCTGCGCGTACTCGCGCAGACCGCCGCGATCAGGCGCCGTAGCCCATCATCGCCTTGATCTCGACGAAATCGTGGAAGCCCCACTCGCCCCACTCGCGGCCATTGCCTGACTGCTTGTAGCCGCCAAACGGAGAGTTGAACTCCGTGCCAGCGCCGTTCAGGTGAACCATACCCGTACGCAGGCGCGCACCCACCGCACGCGCCTCTTCGGGCTCGCCGGAGATGTAGCTCGAGAGACCGTAGGGCGTGTCGTTGGCGATTGCCACGGCCTCGTCCACGCTGCCGTACGGAAGGATGGAGAGCACCGGCCCGAAGATTTCCTCGCGCGCGATGGTCATCTGATTGTTCACACCACCGAAGACCGTGGGCCGCACGAAATATCCGCTCGTGATGCCCTCGGGCAGGCCCGGGCCGCCGGCCACGAGTTGCGCGCCCTCGGCGATGCCTTTCTCGATCAGGCCCTGGATTTTCTTCCACTGCACATCGCTCACTACGGGCCCGATGGTGGTGCCCTCGGCGAAGGGATCGCCCACCACCTCTGCTGCTGCGGCACGCGCGGCGATCTCGAGGGCCTCGGCGTGGCGCGCTGCCGGCACCAGCATCCGCGTGGGCGCGTTGCAGGACTGTCCGGTGTTGTAGAAACACGAGCGCGTGCCTGCGTACACGGCATCGGCAAAGCCCGCGTAGTCGAGGATGATGTTGGGCGACTTGCCGCCGAGTTCCTGCGTCACGCGCTTGACCGTGTCGGCCGCGGCCTTGGCGATCAGCACGCCCGCACGTGTCGAACCGGTGAAGGACACCATGTCGATGCCGGGGTGTGCGCTCAACGGCGCGCCCACGCCGGGCCCGTCGCCGTTAACAAGGTTGAAGACACCCGCCGGCACGCCGGCCTCGTGGAGGATCTCGGCAAAGATGTAGCCCGAGAGCGGTGCGATCTCGCTGGGCTTGAGCACCATCGTGCAACCCGTGGCGAGCGCCGGTGCCACCTTGCAGGCGATCTGGTTGATCGGCCAGTTCCAGGGCGTGATCAGCGCGCACACGCCCACGGGTTCGCGCACGATGCGCGTATTGCCCTGCATTTCCTCGAAACTGAAATTCTTGAGTACCTCTACTGCAGTGGCGAGGTGACCGCTGCCGCAACCGGCCTGCGAGCCCTTGGCGAGCCACCAGGGCGCGCCCATCTCGTGGGCGATGGCGCGGGCCATGTCTTCACGGCGGCGCTTGTAGATCGCAACCGCGCGCTCGAGCAGTGCGATGCGCTCTTCGCGCGTCGACTGCGACCACGCCGGGAAGGCGCGTTGCGCAGCGGCTACGGCGCGGTCAACGTCGGCACTGCCGCCGAGCGAGATGACGCCGACCACCTGCTCGTTGGCGGGGTCGATGACGTCGAGATCGCGCGGGGCTGCCGGCTCCACCCAGGCGCCGTCGATATAGAACTTGCGGTAATCGAACATGGTGTGTCCTCCGGTAAGCGGGATGAGGTGGAGCGGATCGAACAAGGCAGCAGTGTGCCGCGCCACGGGTGCCGGAGGCCATACCCCGTGGGGGGCAGACACAGAGAATCAAGACACCTCAGCCGCGCCGCTTGCCTGCCTGAACACCGAGACTGTCACCCGTGCCGGCCCGCAGTGGTGTTTGGCATACTCGGCGCGCAGCCATTCCGGCAGGCCACGCAAGGAGCCCGCGCATGATCGCGTTGCCACCGATCGCCCCCGGCGCGAGCAGGGAGCGTATCCGCGACTGGCTTGCGGATGAGGAACACGCCCGCGTCGCCGCGCTGCTCGCAGAGGCAGACCTCGCCCTCGGCAGTGGCGAGGCCATCGTCACCGAAGCCACCGGTCTCATATCCGCGATCCGCGAGCGCCAGCACAGCGGCACAGGTGTCAACGCCCTGCTGAACGAGTACTCGCTCTCCAGCCGCGAGGGCGTGGTGCTGATGTGCCTGGCAGAGGCGCTGCTGCGCGTGCCCGACAGCCTCACCGCAGACCGCCTGATCCGCGACAAGATCGGCAGCGGAGATTGGCGCGCGCACGTGGGCGGCAGTTCCTCGCTCTTCGTGAATGCCTCGGCCTGGGGCCTGCTGCTCACTGGCAAGGTGATCGAACTGCGCGGCAGCGATGCGGACTCTGCGTGGACGATGCTGCGCCGCACGGTGGGCCGCGCAGGAGAACCCGCAATCCGCTCTGCCATGCGGCTCGCGATGCGCATCATGGGCACCCAATTCGTACTGGGCACGGACATCGCTTCCGCCCTCGAGAAATCCCGCGAATGGCAATCGCGCGGGTACCGCTACTCCTACGACATGCTGGGCGAGGGCGCCCGCGACAGCACCTACGCCCGCGAATACTTCGAGGGCTACTGCGACGCCATCACCGCAGTGGGCCATCAGGCAGGCGGCGCAGGCCCGGTGGAAGGCCCGGGCTTTTCCGTGAAACTCTCGGCCCTGCACCCGCGCTTCGAGTTCCTGAACGGCGAGCGCCTGCGTCGCGAACTCGTGCCGCGTGTGCTGGAACTTGCGCAACTCGCGCGGCGCTTCGACATCGGCTTAACCATCGACGCCGAGGAGGCCAACCGGCTCGACCCCACGCTCGATGTGCTCGAAGCCGTGTTCCGCGACGACTCGCTGAGAGGCTGGGAAGGGCTGGGGCTGGCGGTGCAGGCCTACCTGAAGGGCGCGCCCGCCGTGATCGACTGGCTGCGGGCGCTCGCCGCCTCGGAAGGCCGGCGCCTCATGGTGCGGCTGGTGAAGGGCGCCTACTGGGACGCGCAGATCAAGCACGCGCAGATGCTCGGGCTCGGCTGCTACCCGGTTTTCACCCGCAAGGCCTCGACGGACCTGTCCTGGCTCGTCTGCGCAAAACGCCTGCTGGATGCACGCGCGGAGCTCTATCCGCAGTTCGCCACACACAACGCACACTCTGCGGCGGCGGTGCTCGCGATGGCAGGCACGCGCAAGGGATTCGAGTTCCAGCGCCTGCACGGCATGGGCGAGGAGCTCTACGAGGAGTTGCTGGAATCCCGCGGCGCGGGCGTGCCCGCCCGTATCTATGCACCCGTGGGAGTGCATCAGGATCTGCTCGCCTACCTGGTACGCCGTCTGCTCGAGAACGGCGCCAACAGTTCGTTCGCGCACAACATCGCGGACCACGATATTCCTGCAGCGCAGCTGGCAGCGGATCCCCGGGAGAAATTGCGCGACAGGCAGCGCCTCGGCAACAGCAGTATCCCGCTGCCATCCGCGCTGTTCGGACCATCGCGCCCGAATGCACGCGGCCTCGATCTGCAGCTCGCGCGGGACTTCCTGCCGCTCGCCGCAGGGCTGGACTCCTGGCGTGAACACGCAGCGCGGCTTGACTGCGGCGCGGATGCACCGGGCGCTGTGGCCGTGCGCAATCCCGCACGGCATGAAGAGCTGCTGGGGCATTACCGCAGTTGCAGCGCGGAAGACATCAACGATGCCGCCACAGCCGCTCTCGCCTGTACGCCACACTGGGGCGACACCCCCGCAAGCGAGCGGGCGCAGTGCCTGCGGCGCGCGGCCGTGCTGATCGAGGACGCCCTGCCGGAGCTTGCGGGCTTCTGCATACACGAGGCGGGCAAAACGCTGCGCGATGCCGTGGCCGATGTGCGCGAGGCCGTGGACTTCTGCCGGTACTACGCGACAGAGGCCGAGCACCTCGACGCACACGACCTGCCGCGCGGCGTGCTGTTGTGCATCAGCCCCTGGAACTTCCCCGTGGCGATCTTCACGGGACAGGTCTCGGCCGCACTCGCGGCCGGCAACACGGTGATCGCCAAGCCCGCGGAGCAGACCACACTGGTGGCGCTGCGGCTCGCATCGCTGTTCCATGAGGCCGGCGTGCCGCAGGACGCACTGCACCTGCTCTGTGGCCCGGGCGAACCCGTGGGTGCAGAGCTGCTACCCGACCCACGCATCGCCGGTGTGCTCTTCACCGGCTCCACCGCCGTAGCGCGGCTGATCGCACGCACACTTGCCGCACGCGGCGGTGCGCGCGCCCTGCTGGTGGCAGAAACCGGTGGCCAGAACGCGATGGTGGTGGACTCCACCGCGCTGCTGGAACAGGTGGTGGACGATGTGATCGCCTCCGGCTTCAACAGCGCGGGCCAGCGCTGCTCGGCGCTGCGCGTGCTGATGGTGCAGCAGGACGTGGCGGACACGCTGATCGGGATGCTGCGCGCGGCCATGGACGAACTCGTGATCGGCGATCCGGCAGACCCGTGCACCGATGTGGGGCCCATCATCGACGGCGAGGCCTGTGCCCGGCTCGAAGCACATATGGCCCGCCTGCACGGCCACGCCCGGCTGCTGCATGCCTGCACCCTGCCGCCCGGCACCGCAGACGGGAGTTTTTTCGCCCCGCGGCTCTACGAGATCGATTCGCTGGAGATGCTGGGCGAGGAAGTCTTCGGACCGGTCGTGCACCTGCTGCGCTTCGATGCGACCGAACTCGAGCAGATACCGGCGCGCATCAATGCGATGGGGTATGGCCTCACCTTCGGGGTGCACAGCCGCATCCAGTCGAGCATCGATCTCCTGTCTCGCGGGGTGCACGCGGGCAATGTCTACGTGAACCGCAACATCATCGGCGCGGTGGTGGGCGTGCAGCCCTTCGGCGGCCGCGGGCTCTCGGGCACCGGGCCCAAGGCCGGCGGCCCGTTGTACCTGCCACGTCTGCTGCGCCCTATCAGCCGCACCCGCGACCGGCGGCCCGTGGACAGCCGCGAGCGCGGGCTGCAACTCGGTGATGTTTTTTCCTGCAGGCCGCTTGTAGCCGCCCTGCGTGATGCCGGTGAGGACTGGGCGGCAACACCGCTGCAAGAGCGCTGCGGACCGGTCAGGGCATTGTCGACGCACCGCCGGGTGGAACGCGGCGCACAGACGGTGGCACCGCATGGCCACGGGCTGGATGCACTGATCGCGCAGTCAGCGGTATTCGCGCAATCCCGCGAACTGCCTGGCCCCACGGGCGAGAGCAACACCGTGTCTTTTGACGCGCACGGCCTGCTCGCCCTCCTGTGCCGCGAAGGCATGGATGCGGAGCTGCTGCTGGAGGCCGCTGTCGCGGCATTGCTTGCGGGCAATACCGTGTTGTTCCTGACAGACGCCCCGACGCGCGGGGTCGTGATGCGCCTGCGCGAAACGCTCTCGGATGCGGGCTTCCCGGATGCCGCAAGCGCACAGCAGCTCTTCGGTGATGCGGCAGGCATGGCACTCGCGCTGGGGGAACTCGATATCGATGGCGCCATCTGCTGCGCCGACCCGGCACTCGCGGAACTGGCGAGCCGTGCCCTTGCTGCGCGGGAGGGTGCGATACTCCCCCTGATCGACGAGGAGCCCGGCCCGTATTTCCTGGCACGCTTCGGGCACGAGAAAACCGTGTCGGTGAACACCACCGCCGCCGGCGGCAACGCCGCGCTCATGTCACAGACCGAGGGCGACTGATCGTGCGCAGACCATGCGGGCCGCAGCCATGAGCACCACACTGAAAATACTTCTCGCCCTTCTCGGCGGGCTCGCCGCTGGCGCCGTGCTGCGGCTCGCGGGAGGGGCGCTACTGCCACTCGCACAAGGCATCGCGGATCCGGTGGGGGGGCTGTGGCTGAGCGCGCTTCGCATGGGCATCGTGCCGCTGGTGTTCGCACTGGTCATCACAGGCATCGCCTCTGCCTCCGACACCGTGGGCACGGGCGGGCTGGCCGCGCGTGCGCTGGGATTGATGGTGGCGCTGCTCACGGCGTCGGCCGCACTGGCTGCGCTCCTGTTCCCGCTGATCCTGTCGGCATGGCCCGTGGATGCCGGCTCCGCGGCTGCGTTGCGCAGCGTGAGTGCAGGAGAGGTACCCACCGCCACGGCCGCCGCCGCGTGGTGGCAGGGCATCGTGCCGGTGAACCCGGTGCAGGCCGCAGCAGAGGGCGCGATGCTGCCGCTGGTGGTCTTTGCAGTCGCTTTCGGCTTTGCCGTCACGCGTATCGAACCCGAGTCGCGCGCACGGCTGGTGGGTTTCTTCCAGGCGATGGCCGACGCGCTGCTCGTGATCGTGCACTGGGTGCTGCGGCTGGCACCGGTGGGTGTGTTCGCGCTCGCGTTCCTGCTGGGCTCACGCACGGGGCTGCAGGCCGCGGGCGCGCTGATCCACTACATCCTGATGCTGCTCGCGCTGATGGTGGTGATGGGCTTGCTGGTGTATCCGGGCGCAGCGCTGGGTGCTGGCGTGCGGCTGCGGCAGTTCGCGCGGGCCGTGCTGCCCGCGCAGGTGGTGGCGGCGAGCACGCAGTCATCGCTCGCCTCGCTGCCCGCGATGGTGCAGGGCTGCCGGGAGCATCTCGGCGTGTCAGCACGCGTGAGTGCGCTGGTGCTGCCGCTGGCAGTCTCGGTGTTCAGACTCTCGAGCCCGGGCGTGAACCTGGCGGTGGCGCTCTACGGCGCGCACCTCTACGGCGTGGAGCCCACGGTACTGCAACTTGCCACCGCGATCGCCGTGGCGGTGCTGACCAGCATGGCCTCGGTCAGCCTGCCGGGGCAGCTCACCTTCTACACCACCGCCACGCCGATCTGGCTGGTGCTGGGGTTGCCACTCGATCTGCTGCCCTTGCTGCTCGCGGTGGAGAACATCCCTGACATTGCGCGCACGATGGTGAACGTGACGGGGGATGTGGCGGTGACGGCGACGGTGAAGAGGTGGGCGGGGGAGGACGAATGAGCGGAGAAAAACATCCCTCCGTCGGGACGGATACGCCCCGACCGGGGAGAAAGAAAAGCGCGAGCAATCCGTTCAATCCACGCCGCGGGCCCGACAGTGCGCGGGAGCGCATCCTGTTGGCATTGGGGTTGGGCAGACGTGCTCAATTCCTCAGGAAGCTGGGCAAGGAAGCCTCGTCGCTCAAGCCCATCGACGGCGAGGCAGCAGAACCCGGCGAAGGCGCGATCGTGCCTGCGCCACCTCGAGAATCATGTAGAGACATGTGAAATGCCCGAGGGGACAGGAACCCGATGATCCGCAACCTGCTCCTCGCACTGCTTGCCACCGTGTTGGTTGCAGTGGCCCTGCAGGCGCGAGGGGTAGAGGGCAGCGATCTGCCGTCGATGCGCCCGAGTCTGTTCGATTACGCGGGCGATCTGGCGGCGGCACTGGATGCGGAGCGGGTCACGGGGCGCGTCGTGCTGGTCGGACACGCTTATGGCAATCGCATTGCCCGCGCCTTTGCGAGCCGCTATCCGCAGCGTGTCGATTCGCTGATTCTGCTCGCCGCGGGTGATAGCGCTCCGCCGCCGGAGACGCGCGATGCGATCATGACCGTGCTGCTGCAGGTATGGCCTGAGGCCACGCGTCGCCATGCCCTGCAGAAAGCTTTTTTCGCAAACGGGAACGCGGCGCCTGATTACTGGTTGAGCGGCTGGTACTCCCGCGCCGGCTTGGCTCAGGCGTACGCGACGGCTAACACGCCATCCTCACAATGGAGCAGTGGCGGCGACGCGCCAATGCTGATCCTGCAGCCGCTGCACGACGCTGCGGCGGCAGAAGGCGCGCAGGTGCTGTTGCAGCGATTCCCGCAACGCGTTCGGGTGATCGATCTGATAGGAGCCGGTCACGCGATCCTGCCGGAGCAGCCGCTGCGGGTGCGCGATATCGTCCTGCAACACCTGGGAATCAGGCTCGCCGCCAGAACCTGACCCCTGGCAGATGCTCGAAATCCGAGTCTTGTGTCCACAACAGCGCATCTGCCTGCCGCGCGGTCGCATAGACGATGCTGTCGGCCAGCGGTAGCTTGTGACGCAACCCCAGCGCTGCCGCGCGCAGCGACAAGGATGCGTCGAGATCCACTACCGGGCTCTCTTGCATCATCGCGATGCATTGCAGCGCACTGGCCTCGTCCCTCTGCTGACACACCCGCTTGAACACCTCCAGCAAGGTGATGGAGGGCACGAGGAGCAGATCCGGAGCCTCGATGACGCGGGCGAAATGCTTTGCGTTGGGACCATCTGCAAAGTACTCGAGCCAGGCGGACGAATCGATCACGTTCATGGGCTGATGATCACACTCTGTCCCCGTCGCGCGGCACGGAAGTATCGATACCACGAAGGGAACCACGCATCGACTTGCGCGGACGGACCGGGATCATTTCGATCCGGTCCTCGTACTGAACCACCTGCAGCTTCATGCCAGGCTCAAGGCCCATGGACTCACGCACGGCGAGGGGAATGACCACCTGGAATTTCGGCGAGACCGTTACGGACTTCATGCACACCACTCACGAT
>JBILEG010000125.1:0-8423 GCA_044352225.1 Pseudomonadales bacterium
ATCGAGTGGAAACTCGCCGACACGCGTGACCGCTTCGGCAACCGCATCGCCTACACCTGGGACACATCCGTCGCGGGCGAGCAGCTGATTTCCCGCATCGACTACAACTTCAGCGGGGCCACCGGCGCTGGCAGTGGCACCGCGTTGAATTCCCTCCGTTTCAGTTACGAAACCCGTCCCGATGTGGCCGTGGCCTATTTCGCGGGCGGACAGTTGCGGCAGGGGCGCCGGCTTGCCTCGGTAGCTGCGTACTCGGGCGAGACGAAGATCCGCGAGTGGCGCATCGGCTACCACGCGACCCTCGCACAGCCCGTGCGCAACTCCCGCGTGGAAACCGTTACCGAATGCGCCGGCGGCAGCTGTGTTCCGGCCACCCGCTTCACCTGGCAGGGAGGTGGCGCGGGCTTTGCCGCCATGGCACAGAACACGGGCAACCCTGTTACGGGCTGGGACAAGAACCCCCTCGTTCTGGATGCCAACGGCGACGGCCGCGATGACATGCTCCAGACCAACGGCAACACCGGCACCTGGCAGATCATGCTCGGCAACGGGCAGGCGCTGGCGCCGCAAACCGACACGGGCATTGCCGATACCGGTCGCGAGAGCGCACGCGTGCTCCGCTACAACCCCGACGACAACCGCGATGATGTGCTTCTCGCGCGGAACGGCACCTGGTGGGTCCTGAAGTCCGTGCCCGCCGCGAGTCGTGCGTTCAGTTACGCGCACCCGCTGAACGGCGCCCCTGTCAGCGTCAGCGTGCCGGGGGTTACCTTCACGCAGATCAATACGGGCATTCCCGCGATGAATCCCGCGGAGGCCCGGCTCGCCGACGTCGATGGAGACGGACGGCAGGACCTTCTCTACCGCAACAACGGACGCGTGTGGGTGCGTCTGCTGACCGACAACGGTTTCTCTGCCACCGAACTGCAGACGGACATGGCGGGTCTGGCGGGCACCTATGTGTTCGATGCAGACAACGACGGGCGCAGCGATTTCCTCCAGACCGCGAACGGCAAGTGGGTGATCGTGAAGGTGGTCTCGGTGGGCGCCGCGCAGGTGAACATGCGGCGCATCTACACCAACCGCCAGAAGGGCGACGAGTTCAATGCCAAGCTTCTGGACATGGACGGCGACGGGCTCACAGACCTGCTCGATCACGCCAACGGCACCGGCGAAGTGTTCCTGCTGCGCAACGCAGGTGGCGAGTTGCAGCCGCCGCGCCCGCTGCGCCAAAGCGCGGATGGACCCGCGTGGTCGGTGAGCGATGCAGCCTGGGCGAGTACGCGCGTTGTGGACTTCAACGCCGACGGGCGTGGAGACCTTCTCTACCCGGAAGCCGGTGTCTGGAAGGTGATGCTCTCGAGCGCAGTGCCAGGCAATGCCACCGCGCTGATCAGCCCGGTAGCGACAGGCATTTCCAGCGACGGCTGGGATCGCGGGCCGCGACTGCTGGACGTCACGGGTAACGGCATGTCCGATCTGCTGGTGGCGGCGTCCTCCGGCACGTGGACGCTGCGCCTGCACCAGGGAGCGCGGCCCGATTACCTCGCATCGGTCAGCAATGGCATGGGTGTCGAGACGCGTTTCGAATACGCAGCCATGCCGGATCCCGCGCTGCCTGCGGTCTATACCGCCGGAACGGGTGCCGTTTATCCGGCCACCGATGTGGCGAAGGGCGCCTATCTCGTCTCCCGCGTGCTGCAGAGCGATGGCATCGGCGGTTTAAACGTCACACGCCACGCCTACAGCGGTCTGCGGTATCACCTGGGCGGACGCGGCAGCCTCGGTTTCGCCAGTACGCGCACCAGCAGCGAAGACACGGGTATCCGCACCGACGCCACGTTCTCGCAGGACTGGCAGGCGGGTCTGCAGGGCAGTCTGCAATCGCTGGTCACCACCGCGGGTGCTGTGGTGTCCAGCGATACACGCAACACCTGGCAGTCTCTGGCGCTGGAGGCCGGCACACCCGCCGAGCGCCGTGCCCGACGGCTGCTCTCCACCACCGTCACGAAGCGCGACCTGAACGGCGCCTTCATGGGCACGGAAGAGAACAGCTATCAGAGCATCGATGCACACGGCAACGTGGGCAAGTTGCAGAGCGTGCTGAAAGACGCATCGGGCACGGTGCTGCGGAGCACCACGGCCACCAACACGTGGAGCAACCTCGAGAACAACTGGCTGATCGGGCTTCTGGATGCATCAGAGGTGAAGACAGAGGTACCACTTGCCACGCCTGCCACGCCCATCACGCAGCGGCTCGCCTATGCCCATGATCCCCTCACCGGGCGCAAACTCCGCGAATCCCTGCTTGATCCCGCCAGCGGCGCGGTGTTGCGCAGCACGGAGTTCGGCGTCGCGGCCGACGGCACGCCGCGTCTGGATGCCTTCGGGCAGTCGCGCGGACAGCGTCTCTCGGGGCCGGATTTCGTGGCCCGCCACAGTGGCAGCGAGTACTCGGCAGACGGGCGTTTCCTGGTCGCGGAGATCAACGCCGTGGGGCACGCCACCACGCACGCCTATTTCCCCGATACGGAGCCGCTCTCACCTGGCCTCCGGCGCAGCACCACCGACCCGAACGGTATCCGTACCGATTACCGCTACGATGCCTTCGGGCGAGTGGTGTCGACCATCGCCTATGCCGGTGCCGATGGCGCCGGCATCGAGACACGCAGCGATTACCGCTGGTGCGCATCTGCCGAGTGGTGCCCCGCAAACGCCGTGTACTACATCGCCACGCGCGGTGCCGACGGCAGCGAATCTTTCGCCTTCGTCGATGCGCTGGGCCGTGAACTGAGGCGCAGCACGCGCGGCATGGACGGCGTGCTGCTGAACATCGACAGCCGCTTCGATCACGCCGGGCGCAGGAGCGCCGTGAGCGAGCCCTACCAGTGGGGACTCCAGAGCCCCGTGTTCACCGAGGTGGAGCACGATGTGCTCGGGCGTCCGGTCCGCACGCTACAGGCCGATGGGCGAATCGATACCGTGAGCTTCGACGGTATGTTGCGCACCTCCCTGATCGACACGCAGGGCCGTAACCAGCGCAAGATCGAACGTCGCGACCTGAGGGGCAATCTGGTCGAGGTCACTGACAACGCGGGCGTGAGAACCGCCTATGCCTACGACGCACTCGGCCAGTTGACGCGTCTCACGCCACCGGCCGTGGCCGGGCTGGCTCTGGCGCCGACGGTGCTCAGCTACGACAGCCTGGGCCGCAAGGCATCGATCAGCGATCCTGACAAAGGCAGTTGGCGTTTCACCTACAACGGCCTTGGCGAACTGCTGACGCAGACTGACGCCAAAGGACAGAGCACCTGCACAGCCTGGGACACGCTCGGGCGCAGGGTGAAACGCGTCGACGCGTATGTGGGCACGCGATCCACCGTGCCAGGCCAGGTCTCGGATGCCAGCGCATCCTGCGCCAACCCGGGCGTGGGCTCTGCCACTACCGTCTGGACCTTCGATACCGCAGCCGGCGCGGGCAAAGGCCAGGTGGCTGCGGTGACGGGTCCGGAGGGCTACGCGGAGAGCCGTGTCTACAACGCGCGTGGCCTTCCCACGCGCATCGACCGTCGGCTCGCGAGCGCCGGTCCGGTCTACAGCATCGACACCAGTTGGGACACCCTGAACCGCCCGGAGACCCTCACCTATCCCGGAAGCAGCAACCGCCTGAAAGTGCGGCGGGTGTACAACCCGTACGGTTATCTCCATGAGTTGCGCAACGACGCCACCGGCGCTCTCTACCAACGCATCGGGGAGCGCGATCAGCACGGCAATGTGGTGAGCGAGCTCTACGGAAACGGCGTGGCATCCGTGCGCTACTTCGATCGCCGGAGTGGCACCCTCGAAACGATCCAGTCCTTCCGCGTGTTCGAGCCCACCGTGCAGAACCTGCAGTTTTCCTTTGACCGCTTGGGCAACCTGGCCTCGCGTGACGATCTGCTGCGTGATGTGCACGAGAGCTTCGGATATGACGCGCTGAATCGCCTGAGCGCCACCACCGCCGATTGGGGTAATGGCGAGCCGCAAACCACCACCGTCACCTACGATGCGCTGGGGAATATCCGCAGCAAGACCGGCGTGGGAACGTACCGCTACGGGAGCGAGTGCACCGGTATGCGCGGCCCCCACGCCGTGTGCCAGATCACTGCCGGCACCGTGGGAGCCAAGAACGCCAGCTACCAGTACGACGCCAACGGCAACATGACGAGCGGCGACGGACGCAGCCTGGTCTGGAGCAGTTTCGACAAGCCGGTCCGCATCGTGGCGGGCGGTACGACCAGTGACTTGCGCTACGGTCCGGAGCGCGAACCCTTGCAGCGTGACGACACCACGGCCGCTGGCACCACCAGTACGGTATTCATCGATGGCGTGTTCGAGAGCGTAAGCCGCCCGGGCGGTGTACTCGAAGAGCGGCACTATGTGGGTGACGCCGTTCTGGTCAGCATCACCGGCCGCAGCGCTTCGGCCGCGGGCAGTGTGCGCACGCGTTATCTCCACAAGGATCATCTCGGGTCCCTCAGCGCCATCACCGACGAGTCCGGGCAGGAAATCGAGAGCTTCAGCTTTGATCCCTGGGGCAAGCGCCGTGCGCCTACGCTCGCCAGCCTGATTGCGAAGATCGGGAGCCCATGGACCTCGCTCAGCAGGTTCCAGCGAGCGAACCTCTCGATCGCTGCGAGCCTGCTCGCATCGACGAACACCAGCCGCGGTTTCACTGGGCACGAGCAACTGGATGCGCTCGGGCTGATCCACATGGGCGGGCGCGTCTACGACGCGGAGCTGGGGCGGTTCCTGAGCGCGGATCCCTTCGTGCAGGACGGCTCCGACCTGCAGTCCCTGAACCGCTACAGCTACGTGGGCAACAATCCGTTGTCGGCGTGGGACCCCAGCGGGTTTTTCCTGAAAAAGCTTTTTGGTCGTGCGGCAGACGCTATCGGCGACGGCCTGCAGGCAGTGGGCGGCGTGGTCAAGCGCGCGCTCCAGCGCGTGGGCAGGGTCTTCGATGCGGTGCCCGGACTGCAGGCCATCGTTGCCGCGTGGGTCTGCGGACCTGCCGCATTCGGCTGCATGGCCGCCTTCAACGCGGTGCTGAGCGCGGCGATCACGGCAGCCAATGGAGGCAACCTGATGCAGACACTCTCTGCTGCGGCAGTGGCGTATACGGAAACGCGGTTGGCGGGGGAGGCGCAGGCAGGAAGCTCCGACAGCGCGGGCGAACAGTTTCTCGGTTACCTGTCAGACGCTGCCACGGGGGATGCCGCAGGTCGCTCGGGATCCGACGGGGCGAGTGGCCTGATGGCAATGCGCTTGCTCGATGTGGCCACGCGTACCGTGGCGAGTTCCCGGGCAGATGAGGATGAACCGCCTTCGTTGCTGGTCAATCCGACGGGCTTCGGCATCCGTCACGACAGCCAGGGTAGCGGTGAATGGCTGGCACCGCGCGGAGGCAGACGTCATCACGGCCTCGACTTCCATGCCGTTGCGGGGCAGCAGGTGCGTGCACCCGTTGCCGGCGACATGGTGATATTCCAAGGTACAGAGACCGGGTACCCGATGGTGGATATCCACCCTGCAGACAAGGATCTGGGCTTTGACATGATCAGGCTGATCTATGTGGGGCAGGGGGCCGGTTCCCTTCCGGGTACGAGGCAGACGGTTGAGGCAGGAGCGTCGATCGGAGAAGCCATCGACCTGCAGACAATAAAAAACAGGGCAACGGGGCTACCATACCCGGGCGGCGTGACGCCTCATGTCCACGTCGAAATGTTCAGGAACGGAAGACACATAAACCCTACCCCTTGGTTCTTCAGGAGGTGAGATCATGAAAACGGCATTTCGCCTGACTGCAATGTGTTTGATGCTGCTAACTGCCACCGCGGCCCAAGCCGCGGAGCCAGGCCCCCAGACCGTGGTCGGCAGATGGGTGTACTCGGCAACAGAGGGGCATTCCGAATTCCAGGAGTGTCCGGACTTCATCACTTTTTCAGCTGATGGCAGTTACAAGATCGACAACGAGTGTGCCGGGATCGACCCGGCCGCCCCCACCGTAGAAACAGGCCGCTGGGCGATCGAGCGATCGGATACGCGCGAATTCATCGTCTTCACAGACCGGAATCCGCGCTCTGATCACGATTTCCTGGGCGACGACGGATCTCCCCGGATCCGGATTCTCGAGGCAGGCACGACACTGCTTCGGGTCGAGATCTGCACCGTGGCGACCGCAGGCGGGGCCTGTCGGGTGGAAGCCTACCGTCGGTGGGCGCCGTGAGCAGGTCGCACGGCCTGCGCTATCGGGCGCGCTCCGTACGGAACTTGGATTTTCGCCGGCGACCTCTGCTTTGCGGAAGCCGGTGAACCCGTCGAATGATGCCGGCCTGACAATGCAGCGCCGCATCACGGTACCCAATACCACCTGAAGGAGTCTTCTCCACCACTCCCGCCCGCATTGCGGGCCCACCACACAGAGGCATCCCCCAATGAAAAGGATTTCGTTGGCTGTTCTGATTCCCGTCCTGGCTGCGACCACCCTGCACGCGGCTCCCTGCGCGGCGCAGCGGCCGCCCACCGTGCAGTCGCTGGTCGACATGTTCGAGAACTGCATCGAGCAGGGCATCCTGGTGCAGGTGCGCCGTGATGCCGCGAGCCGCAGCGCCGATGCCGTGCGACTTGCCTGTGCGGAGCACCGTGCCGCGCTCGATCCGCTGCTGGGCGCGGGCGCGCGCGCTGCCGTGGACCAGGCCGCTGCGCGCCGCATCACGCAGGCGCTGTCCGGAGTTGCCGCAACCGTTCCCGTGCCATGAGCGCGGCATCCGTGAGGGCGCAGACCGGTGCCCGGCACCCTGCATCCCGCGGTATGTACGTCTCGGCGCTTCTGCTGCTGTGCCTGTACGCTGGCGCGCAACTGCGGCAGAGCCTGCAGTTGCGCGGGCAGGATGCGCTCACGTTGCCATCGCCTGCGGTTGTGTCCCCCGACCCTCCTGTTCGCGATTCCCCGCTATCAGCCCTGGCAGATATGCATCTCTTCGGCGAGTACCGCGAGCCCGGGCCGGTGGTTGAGCCGCCGCCCGTGCACGTGACTGAGGCTCCGCCCGGCCTTCGCCTCCAGGGCGTGTTCACCAGCAGTGAATCCGTGAGGGCCTCCGCCCTCATTGCGGTCGAGGGTGGGGCTTCCGCACGGCGCTTCCAGCCCGGAGACGCGATTACCCCGCAGGCCGAACTGGTGTCTGTGGCGCTCGATCACGTACTGCTGCGCCGGGCGGGCGAGTTGCAGCGCTTGTCGCTCCATCGCGGATCGGGTGCCAAAGAGCATGCTCCTGTTCCCGCCAACAGCTCCCGGCTTCGAGCGGCAGTGCAGGGTCCGGGCGCGCGTGGGGTGGTGCACCCCTCTGCCAGGCCTGACCCCGGGCGCGCTGCGGTGGTGATGGCACGGCTCAGCCGCTTGCGGGCAGGCGGGGTCTGAGCGGTGCGGTTCCACATGAGCCTGCCCTCGTCCCGGGTCCGTCGTGAGTGCCTGTTGCCCCTCGTCCGTGCGGCCCTGTTGCTGTCTTGCCCGTTCGGTGTCTCTACGGTGCACGCGCAAGCGGATGCAACGCATGCCGTCATACAGTCGATATCGGGCGTCGCCTCCGGGGATGCGAGCACCGCCGACTCCCTGAACCTCGCTCTCGAAGATGCCGATGTGCGTGAACTCGTGCGCTGGGCCAGTCCCTATCTCGACAAGCCCGTGGTGCTCCACCCCCAGGTGCAGGGAAAGGTCACCGTCTATGGCGGTGCGCCGCTCGGGCGTGGGGATGTGCGTCGCGTGTTGCTCTCGGTGTTGCAGGTGCACGGTTTCACGGTCATCGAAACAGCCGAGAGCATCAAGATCCTGCCTGATGCACTCGCCAAGGAAAACACGCCGCGCTTTCTGGGCGAGAGCGCGCAGCAGGCCGACGAAGAGATCGTGGTGCACGTGCTGAAGCTCACCAACATCCCGGCACAGGACGTGGTGGAACTGCTGCGGCCGATGGTGCCCCAGAGTGCGCTGCTCACGCATTATCCGGGGAGCAAGCTGCTGCTTCTCGCAGACCGGGCAGGCAACATCGAGCACCTGCTGAAGCTCGTGAAGCGCGTGGATCAGGCCGGGGAAATCGACGTCGACACCCTTGCGCTGCGGTTTGCTGACGCTCGCGCCGTGGCAGCGGTGGTCAATACGCTGCTGCCACGCAGCGAGGCCGGTGCCGGGGGCGGGCAGGCCTTCGCCATCGCCGTGGACGAGCGTTCGAACAGCGTGCTGATGAGCGGAGACCCCGTGCTGCGCGAGCAACTCGGCGGTTTGATCCGGGGCCTGGACCGTCCCGCCGGAAAAGGCGATTCCACGCAGGTGATCTTCCTCGACTACGCCAGCGCCACCGAGTTGTTGCCGGTCCTGAAAAGCGTGGCTG
>JBILEG010000126.1:0-8421 GCA_044352225.1 Pseudomonadales bacterium
GAGACCTCGCTTCGTACTACTGTACCAATACTAATCCAGTTACGTGGGGCGTGGACGACCCGATGCCTGCCTGATGTCTTGTACAGGGCATTGGACTGCGCGATCATCGACGTTTAATTCAAGCATTTGCGGAGCGAAAAGCCGTGCCCACCGTCAAGCAGATTCTCGCGGACAAGGCCATGAAGGGCGTATACACCGTGGATGCCGGCTACACCGTGCATGCGGCGGTTGCGCTGCTCGCCTACCACGGCATCGGTGCGCTGGTGGTGGTCGACAACGGTGAGCCCGTTGGCATCTTCTCGGAGCGGGATTACGCCCGAAAGGGCATCATCACCGGCAAGCGCTCCCACGAAACGCCGGTGCGCGAATTGATGAGCGCACCGCTGGTCACGGTCAGCCCGGACCAGAGCATGGAAGAGTGCATGGAACTCATGACGTCCCGCCGGTTCCGCCACCTGCCGGTGGTCGAGGACGGCAAGCTGACCGGCATGGTCGCGATTGGCGACGTTCTGATGCAGATCGTGACGGCGCAACGCAACACGATCGATCAGCTACAGGGCTACATCACCGGGAAGTATTGATCGGCGTGGGCTCGGGGCGGCGGGGCTGTACGGCCCAAGTCGCGTGCGGATCCGGCTGTCGCGCCCATGGCGCGCTCCCGATGCCTTGCTCCCAAACCCTTCTGCAACATCTTCTTCTTGGTAGGAGCGGGCCATGCCCGCGACAAAGCCCGATCCCTCGTAGGAGCGGGCCATGCCCGCGACCGACACCCCGCCTCAGCGCAGCAACTCGATCAACGGCTGCGGATACACCCCCACCGCCAGGGTGAACAGCGCCAGCGCCAGCGTCATCACGCCACCGGAGCGCTGACCCCAGCCCCGCTGCGCGTCCAGACGACGCTTGCCGGGAGCCGCAAGGAACATACTGATCATCACCCGCAGGTAGTAGTAGATACCGATCGCGCTGCCCGCCACCAGCACCGCCACCAGCCAGTAGAGCTCGGAGCGCATGCTGCTCGCGATCACATAGAACTTGCCGATGAAGCCCGCTGTCAGCGGAACACCACCGAGCGACAGCACTGACAGCGTCATTACCGCAGCGAGGAAAGGCCGCTGCCAGAACAGTCCGCGGACGTCACCCAGTGTCTGCACGTCGTCGCCCCGGTAGGGCGAAGACATCAGCGTTGCCACACCGAAGGCCGAGAGTGTGGCCGCCATGTAGGTGAGCAGGTACACCAGGATGGCTTCCTGGCTGAACTCATTGCCCGCCACCAGTGCCGCCAGCAGGAAGCCGAAGTGCGCGATCGAGGAGTACCCGAGCAGACGTTTCAGGTTGTTCTGCACCAGCGCGAGCAGGTTCCCACCCAGAATGGACATCGCCGCCAGCGCAGCCATCAGATTCGAATACACCGGATCAGAACCCAGTTCCGCTGCCTGCCACCAGCGCCACAGCACCACCACCACGGCGATCTTGCTGACGGTGGCGAGGAAGGCGCCCACCGGCGCCGGCGCGCCGTGGTACACATCCGGCGTCCAGAGATGGAAGGGCACCAGCGACAGCTTGAAGGCGATCGCGATCAGGATCATCGCGATGCCGGCAGCCACAAGACCGGAGTGCTCTACGCCCGCGAGCGAGGCAAAAGTCATGCTGCCCGTGGCTGCGTAGATCAGCGCCATGCCGAAGAGCAGGAACACGGATGCCGTGGCCGAAAGGATCAGGTACTTCACGCTGGCTTCCAGCGAGCGGCGATCCTTGATGATGTAACCGATCATCCCGTAGAGCGGCACGGACATCAGCTCGAGGCCCACGAAGAACGAGGCCATGTGCTGCGCGCCGCTCAGCACCAGCGCGCCCGCTGCCCCGATCAGGAGCATCAGGTACATCTCTTCGCGGTTGTCGTTCAGGCCTTCGAGGTAAGCGTGCAGCAGGGTCGCGCAACCCAGCGTCGAGACCAGCACTGCGGCGGTACCGAACAACGAAATCTGGTCCATGACCAGCAAGTCAGTGATGGCAAGCGAGCCGGGGATCTGCTGCCGCACGTAGATCGTCGCAGCGAGTGCGGCGTTCAGTCCCACCACGGTCAGCGTGGCGTTGAAGAAGTGGTGCCGCCGCCAGGAGACCGCGAGCATCACGGCCACCGCCGTGAGGGTCACCACGATCAGTGGCGCAAGGGCGAGGATCTGTGTCGCGTCCAGGATCATGGTTGCATCGCCTGTCAGGGTGCCGGCGGCGTGTAGACCTGTTGCAGTCGGGCCACGGGGCCGGCTGCCAGGTCGAGCACGGGCTGCGGATACAGTCCGAAGTACACGATGCTGGCCACGAGGGCGAGCAGCATCATCAATTCGCGCGGGTTCGAGCCTTCGATCGGCTCTTCCGAACGGGCGGGACCGAACATGCTCCGGTGGATCATGGCCAGCGAGTACACGGAGGCGAAGACCAGGCCTGCGGCTGCCACGACCACCACAGCCGGAGCCGCTTCCCAACTACCGGCCAGCACGAGGAATTCACCGATGAAGTTGGCGGTGCCGGGCAGGCCCAGGGACGCTGCCGCGAAGAAGAGGCCGATCGGCGGCAGCCAGGGCATGCGCGACCAGAGCCCGCCCATCTTCGAGAATTCGCGGCTGTGCAGTCGCTCGTAGATCTGACCGCTCATGATGAACAGCGCCGCCGCCGAGAGGCCGTGCGCCACCATCAGCATCACCGCACCCTGCAGCGCGAGTTCGCTGCCGGCATAGATGCCGATCAGCACATAACCCATGTGCGAGATCGAGGTGTAAGCCACCATCCGCTTGATGTCGGTCTGGATGAACGCCTGCACCGCGCCGTACATGATGCCGAACACGCCGAGCCACATCGCGATCGGCGCGAAGTCCTGGGAGGCGTTAGGGAACAGTGGCAGCGCGAAGCGCATCATCCCGTAGCCCGCGGTCTTCAGCAGCAGGCCGGCAAGGTCCACCGAGCCCGCGGTCGGCGCCTGCGAGTGCGCGTCCGGCAACCAGCCGTGCAAGGGCGGTATCGGCAGCTTCACGCCGAAGGCAATGAAGAAACCCAGCATCAGCACGAACTCGATCTGGGGCGCCAGCGCTACGCCGCGCAGGTCCTCGTAGTCGAAGCTGAGGATGCCCGTCGCGTCATGGTTCAGGAACACGAGCGACAGTATCGAGAGCAGCATCAGCAGGCCAGACGCCTGCGTGTAGATGAAGAACTTGGTCGCTGCCGAGATCCGCGAGTTGCCGCTCGCGGCGCGGTGGCCCCACAGCGCGATCAGGAAGTACATCGGCACCAGCATCACTTCCCAGAACAGGAAGAACAGGAAGAGGTCGACCGCCAGGAACACGCCGATCACGCCGGCGAGGATCCACAGCAGGTTCAGGTGGAAGAATCCGGTGCGCCGCGTGATCTCGCTCCAGGAGCAGAGGATCGAGAGCAGGCCGATGAAGCCCGTGAGGATGATCAGAGCGAGCGAGAGGCCGTCCAGCGCGAGGTGGAAGCTGATGCCCATGGCCGGGATCCATGGCACCTGGAGTTCCAGCTGCCATTCGGGCGCGGCGAGCACATTGGTGGCGAGGCTGTAATTGCCGTTCGCCCACAGATCGAGCGCCAGATAGGTCACCAGCAGCATGCTGGCGAGCGCGATCCAGCGCGGGGGTGTGTTGCCGAAGCGGTCACTCTGCCAGCAGAGCAGGCCGCCGATGAGCGGTATCAGGATGAGCCATGCGAGCAGCATGAGTGCGGTGGCTCCTCAGTTCAGGGTGAGCATGACGGCGGCCAGCACCAGCGAGGCGCCGATGGCCATGGAAGCGACGTACCAGCGCAGGCGCCCGGTCTGGGGCAGCACGGCCAGCCTGTTCAGGCCGCGTACCGTAGCGGGCAGCAGGCCGATCGTGCGGTCGAGCGTGTCACGGCGGCCGGGGCGCGCCATCCACAGGAAGGGCTGCACGAAGAGAACGTTGTATAGCGCATCAAAGCCGAAGGCGGCTTTCCACCAGGCCGACACGAAGCGCCCGATGCTGCTGCCTGCCACGGCATTCACCAGCGAGCGGCGACCGAGGAAGAGCGCCATGGCCGCGCCGATGCCCGCCAGACCGACGACGGAGGAGATGATCTCGACCGTATGCTTGGCTTCGCCACCGCCAGCTCCGGGGGATGCGGGCAGCACGCCAGCGAGCGGAGGATGAATCATGGCGCCAAGGCCGGTGGAGAGCACCATCAGCACGATCAGCGGCAGCGCATAGGCCACGCCGTGGCCCGCATGGGCATGGGTTTTTTCTTCGCCGTGGAAGACGGTGAAGATGAGGCGGAACGTGTAGAGCGAGGTCATGAAGGCGCCAACCAAGCCAGCATAGAAGAGCGGCGAGGGGCCATCCGTGAGCGCCCAGTGGGCCCAGAGGATCTCGTCCTTCGAGTAGAAACCCGCCGTTATCAGGGGCAAGGCGCTCAGTGCTGCACCGCCCACCATGAAGCAGGCGTACTCGAGTTTCAGCGTCTTGCGCAGGCCGCCCATCTTGAAGATGTCCTGCTCATGGTGGCAGGCGAGGATGACCGCGCCGGAGCCGAGGAAGAGCAGCGCCTTGAAGAAGGCGTGGGTCATCAGGTGGAACACCGCCGCCTGCCAGGCACCTGCGCCGAGCGCGAGAAACATGTAGCCGATCTGGCTCATGGTGGAGTAGGCGAGCACGCGTTTGATGTCGGTCTGCACCATCGCGCAGAGGCCCGCCATCAGCAGCGTAAGTGCGCCGGTGGCGCCCACCAGCACCATCACATCGGGTGCCAGCACGAAGAGGCCGTTCAGACGCGCGATAAGGTAGACGCCTGCCGTCACCATGGTGGCGGCATGGATCAGCGCCGATACCGGAGTGGGGCCGGCCATGGCATCTGCAAGCCAGGTCTGCAGCGGCAGCTGCGCGGACTTGCCCACCGCGCCGCCCAGCAGCATCAGCGTGGCCCAGGTGATCGCCGGGTCACCCGAGGTGAAGACCTGTGGTGCGAGGCGGAGCATCTCCTGGATATCGAGCGTGCCCAGCTTCTGCAGCAGGATGAACATGCCGATGGCCATGAACACATCGCCCACGCGGGTCACGATGAAGGCCTTCAGCGCCGCGTTGCCGTTTGCCACGGTGCGGTAGTAGAAGCCGATCAGCAGGTAGGAGCAGACGCCCACGCCCTCCCAGCCCAGATACAGCATCATCAGGTTATTGCCCAGCACCAGCAGCACCATGCTGGCTACGAACAGATTCATATAAGAGAAGAAACGCGAGTAGCCCTCTTCACCGCGCATGTACCAGGACGCGAACAGGTGGATCAGGAAGCCCACGCCCGTGATCACGCCCAGCATGGTGAGCGAGAGCCCGTCGAGATGCAGGCCGAAGGCCGGGCGGAAGTCGCCCACCGCCATCCAGGTCCAGAGCACCATTTCGTGGCTGCCGCCGTCGAAGCCCAGAATGGCGAGCGCCGTGGCCGAGGCCGACACCCCCATCGAGCCCACACCGATCGCAGCGGAGGTGTTCTCGGAGAACTTCCCGCGCGAGAAGGAGAGCAGCAGATAGCCGATCAGCGGTGCAAGGAAAGTGAGTGGCAGCGTGTTCATCCGTGCATCTCGCTTGCAAGGTCGATGTCGAGGCTGCGGTGGCGGCGGTAGAGCTGCAGCAGCAACGCAAGGCCGATGGCCGCTTCGGCGGCCGCCAGCGTCAGGACCAGAATGAACATGATCTGCCCGTCGGGTTGCACCCAGCGGCTGCCGGCGACCACGAAGGCCAGCGCTACCGCGTTGGTCATCACCTCGAGGCAGATCAGCATGAAGAGGATGTTGCGCCGGGCCATCAGCCCGCCGAAACCGATGCAGAAGAGCACGGCTGCAAGCAGCAGCCCGTGCTCCATGGGAATGCCGGCCGTCTCAGGCATGGTTCTGGCCCCCTTGGTTCATCGCGTCTCGTCCCGGCCGAGGTGATAGGCCGCCACGAGCGCCCCGAGGAGCATCAGCGAGGCGAGTTCCACAACCAGCAGATAGGGCCCGAACAGTGCGATGCCTACCTGCTTGGCGCCCACCGTGGCGGTGCCGGTCGTGCCCGGTGCGTGCAGGATGCCGAAGACCAGCGAGCCCAGCATGATCGAGGCAAGAATCACCGGCCCTATCCAGGTACGGGGCTTCAGCCACGCGCGCTCCTGTTCGGCGGTTTCGGCGCCGAGGTTCAGCATCATCACCACGAACACGAAGAGCACCATGATCGCGCCGGCGTAGATGATCACTTCCAGCGCCCCCGCGAAGGGAGCACCGATGGCGAAGAAAATGCCGGCTACCGCGAGCAGCAGCACCACCAGGTACAGCAGCGAGTGCACCGGGTTGGTGTGCGTGACGCAGCGCAGGGCCGCGGCGAGCGCCACGAGGGCGCAGGTGTAGAAAGTCAGTTCCACGCGCAAGCCCTCATGGCAGCAGGGTTCTCACATCGATGGGCTGGGCCTCGGCCTCGGCAGCGCCTTTCGGCTTGCCGGCGATGGCCATTCCCGCCACGCGGTAGAAGTTGTAGTCGTGGTACTTCCCGGTACCGGCGATCAGCAGGTCTTCCTTCTCGTAGACCAGATCCTGGCGCTTGTATTCGGCCAGTTCGAAATCCGGCGTGAGCTGGATTGCGTTGGTAGGGCAGGCTTCCTCGCAGAGACCGCAAAAAATGCAGCGCGAGAAGTTGATGCGGAAGAACTCGGGGTACCAGCGGCCGTCGTCCTGTTCTGCTTTCTGCAGCGAGATGCAGCCCACGGGGCAGGCCACCGCGCAGAGGTTGCAGGCCACGCAGCGCTCTTCGCCGTCAGGGTCGCGGGTGAGCACGATGCGGCCGCGGTAGCGTGGTGGCAGATAGACCTTCTGCTCGGGGTACTGGATGGTGTCTCGCTTGCGCCAGCCGTGCGCGAAGATCATCCACATGCTGCGGAGGTTCGTACCGATACCGACCAGAATGCTACCGAGGATGTTCATGTGCGCGTCCTCATTCCATCAACAGCACGGCGCCGGTGACCAGCAGGTTCAGCAGCGTCAGCGGCAGGCAGACCATCCATCCCGCCGCCATCAGGTGGTCGTAGCGCGGGCGCGGGAGCGCGGCGCGCAGCAGGATGAACAGCATCACGAAGAACAGCGTCTTGATCGAGAACCAGAAGCCCGCCAGCCACTCCGGCCCTGGGCCATACCAGCCGCCGAGGAAGAGCGCGGTAAGCAGCGCTGACACCACGACGATCCCCACGTATTCACCCACGAAGAACATCGCCCATTTCATGCCGGCGTATTCGGTGTGGTAACCGGCACCGAGTTCCTGTTCGGCCTCGGGCAGATCGAAGGGGCTGCGGTGCGTGACGGCGATGGCCGCCATCAGGAACGTAGCGAAGCCGAGGAACTGCGGCAGGATGAACCACATGCCCTGCTGTGCCTCGACGATGTCGCGCATGTTGAAAGAGCCGGCCTGCGCCACCACGCCCATCAGCGAGAGGCCCATGAAGACCTCGTAGCTCACGGTCTGCGCGGCAGACCGCAGGCTCCCGAGGAGGGCGTACTTGCTGTTGCTGGACCACCCGGAGAACAGCACCGCGTACACCGCGAGCCCTGCCATCGCCATGAAGAACAGGATGCCGATGTGCATGTCGGCCACACCCCAAGTGGGCGAGACGGGCACGATCACGAAGGAGATGAAGAGCACACTCATCGCGATCACCGGCGCGATGATGAAGGTCAGCCGGTCGGCGAAGGGCGGAATCCAGTCTTCCTTGAACAGCATCTTGATGACGTCTGCGGGCAGCTGCCAGATGCCGAAGGGACCCACGCGGTTCGGGCCGTAGCGGTCTTGCCAGAGCGCCAGCACCCGCCGCTCGATGAAGCTGAGGTATGCAGCGAAGAGCACCACGATCAGCAGCAGGACCACGCCCTTGCCAACGGCCGCGCCGATGGCAAGGAGATCGGGGAGCGGAAGCAGGTTCATGACTGTCCTCCCTGTGCCAGATGCGCCTCACCCGCGAGCGGTGCCCACGGCAGACCCGGAAGGCCGGCCGGCACGCCGAGTACGCCGCGCGCCAGATGCTCACGGAGCGCGAGCGGTGCCTCGAGCGTCACCGGACCAACGGTGAAGCGCGCAACGGCTCCGGCCTCGAGGCCAAGCGCTGCGGCATCCGCGGGGTTCAGTGCCAGGTAGGCTGCAGGGACCTGGCTCGCTGCCGCTGGCGCACGCGCCGAGAGTTCCTCGCTGCCGTGAATGTGGTAGAGCGGACCAACGACCATCGCCGACGCAGCAGAGTTGCTGGCAAGCGCATAACCACCGGTCCCCGAGCCTTCAAGCAGGCGCACGCCCGGATCGCCCGAGAGCAGGTGACCACCCACTTCGTCCTGGAATTTGTTCCAGGCCTGCGGCGAGTTCCAGCCCGGCGACCACGCGAAGGGAATCAGCG
>JBILEG010000127.1:0-8393 GCA_044352225.1 Pseudomonadales bacterium
CCAGCGCATACCCGTGACCTTGCCCATCATCATCGCGATGACAGCGCTCACCCGGATGATCATCCTGCAGAGCAAGGACATCGCCGCTGTGAATATCCTCTATGAAAGTGCCGGCATCCTGATCCTCGCCCTGAGTTCATGGGTGATGAGCGCCAAAGACAAACTGAGCCTCGAGAAACTGCGCCTGCGCACACGCGACACCGAGCAGGCGGATCACTGAAACCACAAGAGGTGCCCGGGAGGCCGATGGCCGAGCCCCAGTCACCCGTCCCGGCCTGGTGGTCACTGGAGGTTCCGGACCTTTGCCGGTCACTCGGGTGCACCACGGAAGGGCTGGACGCCGAAGAAGCCTTGCGGCGTCTGCGTGCCTTCGGGCCCAATGACATCAACGGCAAACCACGACACACCCGCCTTCTCGCACTCTGGAACCAGCTTCGTAGCCCCCTGCTTCTGCTGCTGCTTTTTGCTGCTGTCATCTCGGCGCTGAGCGGCGAATGGGTAGATGCCTCCATCGTGGGGCTGATCGTGCTCGCGACGGTGGGCATCGGCTACTCGCGGGAGTACAGCGCGCAAACGGCTGCGGAAGCGCTTGGCAAACGGGTGAAAACACGCAGCACGGTGCTGCGCGGCGGGAACAGCGCATCGGTGCCGGTAGAGGAGGTCGTGCCGGGCGACGTGGTGCTGCTCTCCGCAGGCAGCATCGTCCCGGCTGATGCGGTGATTTTCGAGGCCACCGACTGCCACGTGAGCGAGGCGGTACTCACTGGCGAGAGCTTCCCGGTCGGCAAGCACGCCGGCACCAGCGCCGCGGATGCGCCGCTCGCGAAGCGCAGCAACTGCGTTTTCATGGGCACCAATGTCCGCAGCGGAACCGCGCGCTGCCTGGTGGTGGCGACGGGTGCCGCCACGGAGTTCGGCGACATTGCGGGCCGCCTGTCGCTGCGCCCTCCGGAGACGGAATTCGAGCGCGGGGTACGCCGCTTCGGTTACCTGCTGAGCAGTGCGATGCTGGTGATGGTGCTGCTTGTATTCGTGGCGCATGTGTTCCAGGGGCGTCCACCGGTCGAGACACTGCTTTTCGCCATCGCGCTCGCGGTGGGCCTGAGCCCCGAATTGCTGCCCGCGATCCTGACGGTCAACCTGGCGCGCGGCGCCGCGGCCATGGCAGAACGTGGCGTGCTGGTGCGCCACCTGATCGCGATCGAAAACCTGGGCAGCATGGATGTGCTCTGTACCGACAAGACCGGCACCCTCACCGAGGGCGTGGTGAAACTCGACGGCGCCTGGGACATGGCAGGAAAGCCCTCGTCAGCGGTCCTGGCTCTGGCTGCCATCAATGCCGCACTGGAAACCGGCCTGCCGAGCGCACTGGACGACGCGATCCTCTCGGCGAACGGCACGCACGCTGCCGGCTGCCGCAAGCTCGCCGAGATTCCTTTCGACTTCGTGCGCAAACGTGTGAGCGTGGTCGTGGAGAACGACTCGGGCATACGCCTTGTCACCAAGGGCGCATTCAGCCACGTACTGGAAGACTGCTCGCTGCTCGACGATGGCACGCCGCTCGGGAGTACGCACCGCGAGGCGTTCCAGCGCCTGTACGACGGGTGGAGCAGCCAGGGTATCCGCGTGCTGGCCGTGGCAAGTTGCACCCTGCAACGCCAGATTTCCTACAGCCGCAACGACGAAAAGGAACTGCGCTTCGCCGGCTTCCTCACGTTCATCGACAGTCCGAAGGAGGGTGCCGCCGAAGCAATCGCAGCGCTTGCCTCGCTTGGGGTGGAGGTCAAGCTCATCACGGGCGACGGGAAGCTCGTGTCGCAGCACGTTGCACGGCTCGTCGGGCTCCCCGCAGACCGGGTGCTGACGGGCGCGGAACTCGATGAGCTCCACGACGAGGCACTCTGGCACGCAGCCGAACGCACTGCGCTGTTCGTGGAGGTGGACCCGAACCAGAAGGAGCGCATCCTGCTCGCCCTGAAGAAGACGGGGCACGTGGTGGGCTTCCTCGGGGACGGCGTGAACGACGCGCCGGCCATGCATGCGGCCGACACCAGCCTTTCGGTTGAGCATGCCGTTGATGTGGCGCGCGCGGCCGCGGACTTCGTGCTGCTCGACAGCCACCTCGACGTCATCCGCAGCGGCATCGAAGAGGGCCGCAAGACCTTCGCCAACACCATGAAGTACGTGCTGACCACCACCAGCGCCAACCTCGGGAACATGGCGAGCATGGCAGTAGCCTCGCTCTTCCTGCCCTTCCTGCCGCTGCTTGCAGGGCAAATCCTGCTGAACAACTTCCTCTCCGACATCCCCGCCATCGGCATCGCCGACGACAACGTGGACCCGGAACTCGTCGATCGGCCGCGGCGCTGGGACATGGGCTTCATCCGACGGTTCATGATGGAGTTCGGGGCACTGAGTTCTGCCTTCGACCTGCTCACCTTCGGTGTGCTTCTGGGCGCTTTCAGCGCTTCGGCCGAGCTGTTCCGGACCGGGTGGTTCGTGGAGTCACTGCTGACGGAGTTGGTGGTGGCACTGGTGGTACGTACCCGGCGGCGCTTCTACCTGAGCCGTCCGGGGCGGGTGCTGCTGCTCAGCACAGTCGTACTGGTACCTGCTGCGTTCCTCATACCTTTCCTGCCGGGCGCGCAGATGCTCGGCTTCGTACCCATGCCGGCTGGCCTCATGGCGTCGCTGGTCATCATCACCGCGGCGTATGTCATCGCGACCGAAAGGCTGAAAGCCTCGTTTTACCGCCGTTACACCTGAGCCTGGACGGTGTTCCACGTTGGGCGGGGTTCCGTTGCAGGAGCGCGCCATGCCCGCGACAAGGCCACCGGTGCAGGAGCGCGCCATGCCCGCGACAAGGCCACCGGTGCAGGAGCGCGCCATGCGCGCGACAGCGGCGGTGGGCTGAATCCATGGCCGGGTCGGGGGCACGGCCCCCTCCTACATGAGCAATATCCGAAATCTCCTACAGACGCCCGCCGCACTGCACGCCTAGCCTTCCCCCAGCCCGGCACCCGCCGCGCCACCACCCACGGAAGGAATCACCGGCATGGACGCCGCCCCACTTCTCGATCCCAAGAACGACGCCGTCTTCAAGCGCCTCTTCGCCGGCGCCCCGCACCTGCTGGCGGAGCTCATCAACGCCGTACGCTCCAGCGAGCCTCCGCTCACCGTCGTCGAGATCCTCAACCCCGAGATCACCCCCGAGGACTTGAGCGGCAAACAGATCATCCTCGACATCCTCGCCCGCGACCCCGAGGGCAAGCTCTACAACGTCGAGATGCAGGTCCGGGCGCACCGTGCCTGGACGGCGCGCAGCGCCTTCTACCTCGCCCGGGCGTTCACCGGGCAGCTGCGTCAGGGCGATGACTACACAACGCTCAAGCCCGCCATCGCCATCCACCTGCTGGACTTCGCGCTATTCGAGGACGAAGATCAGGCGATCTGGTGTTTCGAACTGCGCGACCGCGAGCAGCGCGATGTGCGTCTGGGCGAAGAGTTGCAGTTCAACCTGATCGAGCTGCCCAAGGCCGATCGGCTGGGTGCCGGCGGGCCGGCGCTCGCGGCCTGGGTGGCGTTCCTGAAGCATTGGCAGGAGGAGCAGCGCATGAGCGAGATCAACTACCCGCCGGTGAAAGAAGCCATGGACCGGATCCGGGACATGAGCGGAGACATGCTCGCCTGGCACGAGGCGACGCGGCGCATGATCGCGATCATGGACGAGAAGCAGTTCCGCAAGGAGGCGGTGGAGGAAGGGCTGGCGGAGGGTCGGGAAGAGGGTCGGGCTGAGGGGCTCGCCGAAGGGCTCGCAGAGGGAAAAGCTGAAGGACGAGCTGAAGGACGAGCTGAAGGACGAGCCGAAGGGCGAGTTGAGGGGCGAGTTGAGGGACGCGTTGAGGGACGCGTTGAGGGACGCGTTGAGGGCCGGATCGAGGGAAAAGCAGCCCTGCTCCAGCGCATGCTCACGCACCGGTTCGGGGAACTCGAACCCCGGCACCAGGAGCGGCTGTTGTCCGCAAGCACAGAAGAAATCGAGCGTTGGGCTGACGCCTTGCTGGAAGCTGATAGCATCGTCGCCGTTATCGGCGAATGAGCGCCGGCGGTCCGGGGCTTCCGCGAACCTGAGCCCCGGGGCCTCAGGAGCCCTGGAGCACGGGCGCCGGCCGCGCACCGCCCGTCAGCCTGATCAGATGCTCGGCAATCGCCTGGTAGAGCAGCGGGCCGTCGGTGTCGTTCGACCCGTTGGCCCCGCCCTCAGCGTCAGGGCTGGAAGACTGCTTGACCACCACCATCTGCGCAACGGGGTCGAGGTAGATGTACTGCCCGTGCACACCGATGGCGCTCACCGCCTTATGGGCGTTGCCGAAGTGCCACCACTGGTTGTGATAGCTGCTCGCTATCGGCCCGTACCACGGGTCGTCGGGATAGAAGCGGGTAAAGACGGCAGGGTCTCCCGGCTCGAATATGCGCTTCGCAACCGCGGCAGGAAGCACACGCTTGCCGTTGTAGAGGCCTCCCTGGAGGATCATCTGGCCGAAGCGTGCGGCGTCGCGAGCCGTGATGTTGAGGCCACCGCCGGCCATCTCGTTGCCCTCGCCATCGAGCCAGATGTAGGCATCACGCTCGGCGCCGATGGGCTGCAGGAAGCGCTCGGCGATGTTCTGGTCGACCGATTTGCCCGTGACGCGGCGGATGATCCAGCCCAGCACATCGGTGTTGGGGGTGACGTAGTGGAATCCGTGCCCGTGCTCGCCTTTCTTTTCGAGAGTCGGAAGGTAGTCGTAGATGGTCCGCGGCCCGGTGTATCCCGGCGGCGGCACGCCCCAGAGGCCGAACACCCGCCCGTAACGCCAGATGTCGGAGTCGGGATCGTCGTAGGCTTCGGTGTAGGACACACCGGTGGTCATGTCGAGCACCTGCTGCACGGTGGCATCGCCGAAAGCACTCTTGCGCAACTCGGGGATGTAGGAGCCCACCGTTCTGCCGGGGTCGACCTTGCCCTCGCTCACGAGCGCGAGCATGGTCGTGCCGACGAAGGACTTGGTGGCGGAGAACATCTGGTGCTGCACGTGCCGCTGCTGGCCGTTCATGTAGCGCTCGAAGACCACCCGGCCGCGGTGCAGGATGAGGAATCCGTCGGTGTGGGATTCGTCGAGGAACTGATCGAGCGTGATCACCCGGCCCTCGCGGACCGGGCCCTTCACGGGGCCGAGATCGAGTGGCTTCGCGCGGAGGTTGGAGACAGGGCCGTCGCCACGCCAGATCTCGCGGGTGGGCTGCAGTTCGCGGATGTGCTGGAAGGCCCAGCGGTTGCGCGGCGCCTCCATGAAGTTGCTGCGCAGGACGCGCTTGTCGGCGTCTGGCGGAAAGCCCTGCATGAGCCCGAGGTCCTGGTATCCCGCGTCGGCTGCGACCACCGGAAGTGCTGCCAAGGACAGTCCTGCCACGACCAGCGCGCTGCGGACCCAAGACCTGTACAACTTCATCGAGACCTCCCCGGGTTGCGGTGTTCCAGTGTAGGAGCAGCGCGCGCACACGGGCAACGATTCACGACGCCGGAGCGGCGGGGGGCGCCATAATGCCGGCCATGAGCACCGACCCGCGCCAGATCCTCGAACAGACCTTCGGCTACCGCAGTTTCCGTGGCCCCCAGGAGGCCGTCATCCGCGCGATCGTGGCGGGCGAGGACGCGCTGGTGCTGATGCCCACAGGTGGCGGCAAGTCACTGTGCTACCAGGTACCGGCACTGGCACGTGAGGGCACGGGCATCGTGATCTCGCCACTGATTGCGCTGATGCAGGATCAGGTGAGCGCGCTGCGGGAGTTGGGGGTGCGCGCCGGCTTCCTCAACTCCACGCTGGGCGCGCAGGAGGTCTTCGCGACCGAGCGTGCGCTGCGCGAGGGCCGCATCGACCTCCTGTACGTCGCGCCGGAGCGCCTGCTGCAGCCGCGCACGCTGGAGCTCCTGCACGAGGCGCATATCGCCCTCTTCGCCATCGACGAAGCGCACTGTGTCTCGCAGTGGGGCCACGACTTCCGCGCGGACTACCTCGCGCTCGACATCCTGCAGCGTGAATTCCCCGGCGTGCCGCGGATCGCGCTCACCGCCACCGCCGACATGCGCACGCGGGAGGAGATCGTCACACGCCTCGGCTTGCAGGACGCGAAGCAGTTCATCGTCGGTTTCGACCGCCCGAACATCCGTTACCGCATCCGGCAGAAAGATCGCCCCAAACAGCAGCTCCTCGCCTTCCTGCGCGAAGAGCAGGCCGGCAACGCAGGCATCGTCTACTGCCTCTCGCGCGCCAAGGTCGAGGAGACCGCACGCTGGCTGCAGGAAGAAGGTTTCCACGCGCTGCCGTACCACGCGGGCATGGACAAGGACGAACGCGCGAGGAACCAGTCGCGTTTCCTCCGCGAGGAGGCCGTGGTGATGGTGGCGACCATCGCCTTCGGCATGGGCATCGACAAGCCCGACGTGCGCTTCGTCGCGCACCTGGATCTGCCGAAGAGCATCGAGGCCTACTACCAGGAAACGGGGCGCGCCGGTCGCGACGGCGAGCCTGCCACGGCGCTGCTGCTCTACGGCTTCGAGGACGTGGTGAAGCTGCGCCAGATGGCGCTGCAGTCAGAGGGAAACGAGACCTTCAAACGCCACGAGCAGCAGCGTCTGACCGCGATGCTGGGGCTCTGCGAGATCACGAGTTGCCGGCGCCAGGCGCTGCTGCGCTATTTTGGCGACACGCTGGAATCGCCCTGTGGCAACTGCGACAACTGCCTCGAACCGCCGGAGGAATGGGATGGCTCCGAGGCCGCACGCATGGCGCTCTCCTGCGTGTACCGCACGGGACAGCGCTTCGGCGCGAACCACGTGATCGATGTGCTGCGCGGCGCCTCGAACGACCGGATCATCTCTTTCGACCACCACATCATCAGCACCTTCGGCATCGGCAAGGACATCGCCGCAGAGCAGTGGCGCTCGGTGTTCCGGCAACTGGTGGCGCGCGGCCTGCTCGACGTGGACCCGGAAGGCTACGGCGGTCTGCGCCTGGGGGCGCAGGCAAGGCCGGTGCTGCGCGGTGAAGAGAGCGTGTGGCTGCGCCGCGATCGCAAGGCAGCGCCGGTGCGCGCCATCGGCAAACGCGAACGTGGCACGGAGGTGGACGAGGCGGACCGACCGCTGTGGGACGCGCTGCGCGCCTGCCGCAAGCGCCTCGCCGATGCGCAGAACGTACCGCCCTACGTGATCTTCCACGACGCCACCCTGCGCGCCATGCTCGCCGACCACCCGCAAAACGCGCGGGAACTGCGTGCCGTGAGCGGCGTGGGCGACAGCAAGCTCGAGCGCTATGGCGAGGCCTTTCTGGCCGTGCTCCGCGACGAGCGACTATGATCGGCCGCAACCCCCTCCCGAGGCCGGCCCGATGCGCCATATGACTCTCCTGCGCCTGATACTTCTGTGCGTCTCGGGCGCGATCCAGGGCTGCGCCTCCGCAATTGCACCCGCTCCGGCAGACTTGTCACTCGAGGTGCTGAAAAACCTGGCTTACACCGGCATCAGCGAAGACGGCAGCGCGATGGCGCTGCGCGCAGGGCGTTGGGAGGGCGAGCCACCCGAACCGGGTTCGGCAGCGGTTCCCACGCTGGATTTCTCTGGCGAACTGGTCGCGCGCGGGGATCTCGACGGCGACGGGCTCGCGGAGGCGGTGGTGGTGCTCGACAGCTGGACCGGCGGCAGCGGCATGTTCTCGTACATCGCCGTGGTGTCTGGAAGTACGGGCAAAGCACTCAACACCGCCACGCAGCTGCTGGGAGACCGGGTGCAGGTGCGCGAGTTGCGCATCGACGAGGGCAAAGTCGTGGTCGATCTGCGGGGCTCGGGCCCCGATGACCCGTCCTGCTGCCCCTCGATGAATATCCGGCAGGTCTGGACCCTCGTCGATGGCGCATTGCAGGAACTTGCTGCCGAGCGCAGGTCCGCTCGCACCACAGTGCGGGAACTCGAGGGAAGTCATTGGGAACTCGCCCGCTGGAGCGCAGACGAACCCGCAGTTGCGGTGCCCGTCGTCAGCCTGTCCTATGCAGAGGGCCGTTTTTCCGGTCATGCCGGCTGCAACCGCTACGGTGCTGCCGTACGTGATGCGGAGGCGGCCGGAGGCCTCGTGGTGAGCCCGGGCATGGCCACTCGCATGGCCTGCGAAGAACCCCGCATGAGCATCGAAAACCGCTTCCTGCGCACGCTCCCTGCGGTGCAGGCGTTCCGCTTCTCGCCGGGCATGCTGATGCTGGCCTACCGGCGCGAGGACGGCGGCAGCGCCGAGTTGTGGTTCAGGCCCGCCGCGGCCCCCTGAGGCGGGGGCTGCGCCGTGCCTTGGCGGGTCTGATGC
>JBILEG010000088.1:0-10159 GCA_044352225.1 Pseudomonadales bacterium
AGGACTGCCGAATTGCCACGACCGTAAGGTCGCCCCGAAGGGGTGCGGCACACGGATGTGCCGCATGCAGCCGTGTTCGAGCCGGCCGCACCTCAGGTAGGCTTCGAACTCCTTCTCGAACCGCCTGCTGCGCGAGAGCGCGCTGCCGGCGCGCATGCAGGTGGCCCTGTTCCACCGCCGCGGCACCACCGAGGCCACGCTGGCAGAGTTCGCAAAACTGCGCCAGCGCTACACCAGCGACCGGCTGCGGGTCAGCGCGATCAAGCTCTACATCGATGACGTCATCGAGCCGCACACCGCCGCCATGCTGGCTCCCTACGCCGACTGGCCGCAGGAATCCGGCGCCCTCCTCTACCAGCCGGCCGAATTCGCCGACGTACTGAGCCGCCTCGACGAGGGCGGTGCACAGATGTTCATCCACGCCATCGGTGATCGCGGCATACGCACCGCGCTCGACGCGCTGCAGGCCGCGCGCAAGGCGAACGGCGCGCGCGACAGCCGCCACCAGCTGGTGCACGTGGAGGCGGTGTCGCCGGCCGACATCCCGCGCTTCCGGGAACTGGGCGTGACCGCCTGCATGCAGCCGCGCCATTCCGCGCCCGACATCACCGGACAGTGGGCGCGCGCGGTGGGGCCGGAGCGCTCGAAGCACGCCTGGGCGCTGCGGAGCCTCCACAAGGCGGGCGCTCCGCTGGCCTTCGCCAGCGACTGGAACGTGGCCGAGATGGAACCGGTGATCGGCATTTACACCGCCATGACGCGCAAGGGACTGGACGAAAAGCCGGAGGACGGCTGGATTCCGCAGCAGGCCATAGACCTGCCCACCGCAATCGAGGGCTACACCTTGGGCAGTGCGCGCGCGAACTTCCTGGAGAACGACCGCGGCTCGATCACGGTGGGCAAGTATGCGGACCTGGCGCTGCTTTCCGAGGACCTCTTCCGCATCCCCGCCGAACGCATCAAGGACGTGCGCATCGCGCTCACTCTGGTGGGCGGACGCGTGGTGCACAGTGAATAGCGGGGCGGTAGCGGTGCGGGGCCAGACCATTGTGGATGAGGCTGTGCCACGCAGCGCTCTTGCCCGTCGCAGCCGTATGTTTGACTGCCCCCAGCACTCGGACGTGCTGCGCTACCGGGTGACACCGACGGGCGACATCTTGGTCATCCGTGCCCGGCATTCACGGGAGAAACACGATCCGCGGCGGACGGAGGATCGCCTTGCTCCCCAGCGGGCCAATGTCCAGCCGGCTGCAGCACGAAGGCGACCGGGCACACGCCAACCTCACACCTCGTCCACCGAGATGCCTCAGGTGTCGTCTGTAACGGATTGCCGCCAGGGACGCTCGTATGCCTTGGCCTCGAAGGCGTCCCCACCCTTCAGCTGCGGATCGTCCGTGCCCCAGTGGATGGTCTTGTCCAGCTTCTGGAATTTGGGGATGTGCTTGGAGCAATGGATGTACGCCTCTTCAATTTCCACTGCTATCCAGCGTTCAGGATGCCGCCCCCCACGGGTCAGCGTGGCTTCGATCAGCTGCTCGATGACGTCTGGAGCCAATACCAGGTTTTCAAACAGGGAGGATTGGTTATCTTCCGATCCACCGCCATTGATGAAATAGAGAAGCAGCTCCGCCTTCTCGACGATGCGCGCCTTGCCGTTGGCATGCAGCCCTACGATCTCGCGCTGAAAATCCAGAAAGAGCAGGCCTATATTCGGGTTTTCGAGCATGTTGCCGACGCTCGCCATCACGCCATTTCCGCGGTATTCGGGATAAATCAGCGTGCGCTCATCAAGCACGTGGACGAAGCCCGGCGGGCCGAAACGTACTGAAGAATCCGCGTGTCCGTGACCATCGGCCGTGGCGATGAACACCATCTCCTGGGCGCGGATGAAGTCACACATCAGCGGCGTCAGTCGGTCGAGCACCTGGTGGTTGTAGAAAGCGAGGGCTCGCTTCGTCGTTCCGAACATCTCCTGTGCCCGATGCTCACCCTCGGACCCAGGCAGGCCGCCTGCATTGGTAGTCATGGATGCGGTTCTCCGGTGCCTGCTACCGCGCCGGCAGCCCGCACCAAAAGCCAATAAGGAGGAGGCGTGACGCTGGGCGGCGCACCCAGCGAAATGCCCACATACCCGGCGGCCCGGTCATCGTCAAACGAGGGACAGCTGCTACCGCGGCCAGCAGTGCATGCGAGGGACAGGTCAAATGATGATCCCCGTTTGCGCGGATAACAAGCACGAGGAGCTCGGGAGCCTTTTGACCAGGAACGCGGGTCCGGTCAACCACGCCGGGTCGGTATGACGCGCGTGCAGAGGCACCAGCATACTGACCAGGATTTCTGGCGGACTGATGCCAGCATAGTCTGCACGGGCTAGCGAGTTAGCCAACGCAGGTAGCAGAAGTGCCACTGCAGTAACGTGCCGCCAGAAATTGTCTCCCGATGCCATCGTCACTTCCCGGAGCGAATCCTCGCCTTGCCGGTCAGTGGGCGCGGCTCGAATACAGCCGTTAAGTACTGCGTGGTGAAGAAGCCTTTGTTGTTACCCGTTGGCGCGCGGACCGCTGACAACGTATCGTCCCCGCTGGAGATTGAGCCCTCGCCCCCACCCGCCGAATACCCAGCATGCCCGACACCAGCCCCCTTCGCATCGCCATCATCGGCGCCGGCGTCTCCGGCATCGCAGCCGGCCGCGAACTGCTTCGCAAGGGCTTCACGCAATTCACCATCTTCGACGCACTCGATGCCCCGGGCGGCACCTGGCAACTGCACAGCTACCCGGGGCTTGCGTGCGATGTCTGGGCACACTCCTACACCTATTCCTACGCCCCGAATCCGGATTGGAGCGCGAGCTTCGTCGATCAACCCGAGATCCAGGCATACCTCGCGCGCTGCGCCACGGACTTCGGGCTGGAGCCGCATCTGCGCCTGAACACCCGCATCCTGAGTGCGCACTACAGCGAACCGGGCACATGGACGCTGCGAACCTCCACCGGCGAGGAGTTTGTGTTCGACATCGTCATCAATGCGATGGGCAACCAGCACACGCCACTCTTTCCCGATGTACCAGGGAGGGATCTCTTCCAGGGCCCCAGTTGGCACGGCACACGCTGGAACCACGCGGTGGAGTTGCACGGCAAGCGCGTAGCGATCGTGGGCTCCGCGGCCAGCGCGGTGCAGATCGTGCCGGAGGTAGCCAAGGTGGCCGGGCACCTCACGGTGCTGCAACGCTCGGCCAACTGGATAATGCCGCGAGGTATAGGAAGCACAAAGCCCCTCCCGGACCGAAGCCACCCCTGCCGCGGGGGCTCGAACCAGGGGCCTGCTCGCGAATTTCCCCTGCCTGCCGCGCCACACCGCAGACGCGCAATGGCATTCGCAGTCCGAACTATCCCCTGCTTCTGTCCGCACCGCGCCTGCGCGCAGCTCGGCTCCCTGCCGATCCCTGATCGCAGCCTCCCTGCTCACGATTCGCACACTGTCCGTGCGCGCGGCTCATGCACTCACCGGCGGCCCCGTCGACGGCGGGCCGCGTGAGGCGGTGTCGCTCTCGGCTTTGCCCCGCACGTGCTCCAGGATCCGCTCAATCAGCGCCGGCTCCTTGATGCTCGCGATGACGTGCAGGGACGCACTAATGCCGCGGGCGCATGGATGCGCAGTAGCGGCGACGCGTACCGCCTTGCCGCAGCGCGCGCAGGTTTCGACGTCGATGTCGAACACCCGCTTCAGCCGCCTCGCCCACGTCATCGCCGCGTGGCGCTCGATCGCGGACTTCTCGGGCGGCGCGCTTCCCTTGCCCTTCCTCCGGCCCCTGCCCGCCGGCGTCACCTCCGCACGCCAGCGGTGATTCGGCGCCAGCACACCGTGATAGCGGGTGAGGTTCACGCGCGGGCGCGGCACCAGCGCTGCCAGCCGGGCGATAAAGTCCAGCGGCTCGACAAAATCGCCGGGAGCGATTTTGAGCAGCCGAAGGCTGACCCCGAAGGGGCGGAGGGCAGGATGCCCGGAGTAAGACCACATGCGTGGTTCCATCCCGGTACGGCGTCTTCAGCAGGTACACAACCTTCCCCTGCGCGCTCACCGTGAGCCGCTGCTCGGCCACCGCCGGGCGGGTGATGTAGCGGCACAGCCGCTCGCGAAGTTGGCGCTGGTGCGCCTCGCAGCTCACGCCGGCGTGCAGAGAGAATCCGTGCGCCTTCGCCACCCGCTCGTTGCGCGGGCAGCACCTCGTCGGCGAGCAATGCGGCCGTCTCCGTCATCCGGCGGGCGCCGCAACTCGGGCAAAATCCTCGGCGCTTGCAACTGAAGGCCAACAGGCGCTCGAAGTGGCAGGACTCACAGCGCACACGCAAGACAATTCGGCAGGACTGCCGAATTGCCACGACCGTAAGGTCGCCCCGAAGGGGTGCGGCACACGGATGTGCCGCATGCAGCCGTGTTCGAGCCGGCCGCACCTCAGGTAGGCTTCGAACTCCTTCTCGACGTACGCGGGCAACTGCTTGCCCTGTTCGGCCAGGTGTGTGACGAGTGCCGGGTAGTGCTGTTCCACCAGGCGGTAGAGCTGCGTCTCTTCGGGACAGTGGCGCTCGTAGAGGAGTCCACCGGCGGCTTCCCTGCCGTGGGCATGCATCGGCTGCGCGTCCTTGCGCAAGCGTGTGGTGGCTCAGTGTGGACGCACCGCCTGCGCCCGTGCAACGACTTCGCCTGTCGCGCCAGCGGCTCGGGCTCCCGGCCGCTGCGCTCCTTCCTCACCCGTTCGACGGAAACGCAAACACCGCCTTGTCCCGCACCCCACCGCTCGGCCAGCGCTGCGTGATGGTCTTGCGGCGCGTGTAGAAGCGCACCGAGTCCGGGCCATAGGCATAGAGATCACCGAACAGCGAGCGCTTCCAGCCGCCGAAGCTGTGGATCGCCACGGGCACCGGCAGCGCCACGTTCACGCCCACCATGCCTACCTTGATGTTGTCGGTGAAGTAACGCGCCGCCTCGCCATCGCGCGTGAAGAGGCAGGTGCCGTTGCCGTACTCGTGCGCGTCGATCAGCGCCATCGCCTCTTCCTGGCTCTTCACGCGCACCACGCACAGCACCGGCCCGAAGATCTCTTCCTTGTAGATGCGCATCGAGGGCTGCACCTTGTCGAACAGGCAGCCGCCAAGGAAGTAGCCGTCTTCATGACCGGGCACGGTGAGGCCACGGCCATCGACCACCAGGTCCGCGCCCTCTTCCACGCCCAGATCCACGTAACCGCGCACCTTCTCGAAGTGCGGCTTGCTGACCAGCGGCCCCATGTCCATGCCGGGCGCGGTGCCGGGGCCGACCTTGAGGCTCGCGAGGCGCTCTTTCAGTTTGGCGACGAGTTGATCGCCCACTTCATCGCCTACGGCTACTGCAACGGAGATGGCCATGCAGCGCTCGCCGCAGGAGCCGTAGGCCGCGCCCATCAGCGCGCTCACCGCGTTGTCGATGTCGGCATCGGGCATCACGATCGCGTGGTTCTTGGCGCCGCCGAGTGCCTGGATGCGTTTGCCGTGTTTGGTGCCGGTGGCGTAGATGTACTCGGCGATCGGCGTGGAGCCGACAAAGCTCACGGCCTGCACGCGCGGGTCGGTGAGCAGCGTGTCTACCGCTTCTTTGTCGCCGTTCACGATGTTGAAGACGCCATCGGGCAGGCCCGCCTCCTTGAAGAGCTGCGCGATCAGCATTTGCGGGCTGGGGTCGCGCTCGGAGGGCTTCAGCACGAAGGTGTTCCCGCAGACGATCGCCATCGGGTACATCCACATCGGGACCATCGCGGGGAAGTTGAAGGGCGTGATGCCCGCCACCACGCCAAGCGGCTGGAACTCGCTCCACGAGTCGATGGCGGGGCCCACGTTCTTCGCGTGCTCGCCCTTCAGGAACTCGGGTGCGCCGCAGGCGTACTCCACCACTTCCACGCCGCGCTGGAACTCGCCCAGCGCGTCGTCGAGCACCTTGCCGTGCTCCTCGGTGATCAGCGCGGAGATGCGGCTCGCGTTCTGCTCGAGCAGTTCCTTGAAGCGGAACATGATGCGCGCGCGCTTCAAGGGCGGTGTGTCGCGCCAGGCGGGGAATGCGGCGGCGGCGGCGGCGATGGCTGTTTCCACCGTTTGTTTCGACGCGAGCGCAACCTCGCGCACGGGCTGCCCGGTCGCCGGGTTGAAGACGGGCTGCGTGCGCGCGTTGTCGGCTACCGGGGCGCCGTTGATGAAGTGGCCGAGGGTCTGGAGTGCTGTGTGTGCGTTCATTGCTCAGTGCTCTGGTGTGTCGCGTATACGCTCGGCTGCGGCTGACCCGCATCTCCCGCCCCGCGAGTGCCGTGCCCGGCGCTCGATAAATGGGGTCTGACCCCATTTGTTTTACCACCCCGAAAATGGGGTCTGACCCCATTTAATTTGTCAGTCGACGGTGGGGATGGTGTCGGCAAGCGCGTTGATGAGCTTGTCGAAGTCCTCGCGCTCGGTGACGAAGGGCGGCGCGAACGCCAGAGAGTCGCCGCTCCAGCGCACATAGAAGCCGCGCTCGAACATTTTCAATGCAATCTCCCAGGGCCTGCGCGCCGGCTCGCCGGGCTTCGCGGCGATCTGGACGGCTCCGGCCGTACCAAAGTTGCGGATGTCCACCACGTACTTGGTGCCCTTCAGGCTGTGCAGGCCGTCTTCGAAGTACGGTGCGAAAGCACGCACCTTGCCCACCATGTCTTCCTTCTTGAAGACCTCCATCGCGGCGATGCCGGCGGCGCAGGCAACGGGATGCGCGGAGTAGGTGTAGCCGTGCGGGAATTCGATGGCGTATTCGGGGCCGCCGGCTTCCATGAAGGTCTTGTAGATCTCGCCGGTGGCGAAGACCGCGCCCATCGGGATCGCGCCGTTGGTGAGGCACTTGGCGACGTTCAGGATGTCGGGCGTCACGCCGAAGGCCTGCGCGCCGAACACGTCACCTGCGCGGCCGAAGCCGGTGATCACCTCGTCGAAGATCAACAGGATGTTGTGCTTGGTGCAGATCTCGCGCAGGCGCTGCAGGTAACCCTTTGGCGGCACCACCACACCGGCGGAACCCGAGAAGGGCTCCACGATCACGGCGGCGATGTTCGAGGCATCGTGCAGGGTCACCAGTTCTTCCAGGTGGTCAGCGAGTTCCACGCCGTTGTCGGGCATCCCGCGCGAGAAGGCGTTCTGCGGCAGCAGCGTGTGCGGCAGGTGGTCGGCGTCCAGCGTGTGACCGAACAGTTTGCGGTTGGGACCGATGCCGCCCAGCGAGATACCGCCGAAGTTCACGCCGTGGTAGCCCTTGGCGCGACCGATGAATTTCGTCTTGGTAGCCATGCCCTTCTGGCGCCAGTAGGCGCGCGCCATCTTGAGTGAGGTGTCCGCGCTCTCGGAGCCGGAGTTGGTGAAGAACACGTAGTCGAGACCGGCCGGCGCCATTTCTTTCAACGTGTTCGCCAGGCGGAACGAAAGCGGGTGGCCGAACTGGAACGCGGGCGAGTAGTCGAGTTCCTGCAGTTGCCGCGCAACGGCCTGCGCGATCTCGGGGCGGTTGTGGCCAAGGCCGCAGCACCAGAGCCCGGAGAGCGAGTCGAAAACCCTGCGCCCTTCCGCGGTGATGAAGTGGCAGGCCTCGGCCCGCACGATCATGCGCGGGTGCTCCTTGAACTCCCGGTTCGGGGTGAAGGGCATCCAGTGGGCTTCCAGTTCCTCGCGCGTGAGGGCGGGGACCATCGACGTGGTCTGCATCTGGGTCATGGCGTCTCTCCGGGGAAGGGGCGGGCGGTGTGCCCGTTGCTGGGACCAAGCTTAGGCCTGGATCAAAGTTTCATAAATGACCACGATTGAACTCTTGATTGCAAATTCTTGAAACTATGTTCGACGCAGCAGCGTGTTGAAGGTCTGCCACTGCACCTAAGCCGTGCTGTCAGAAGCGCGCTCGAAAGCCCGGCAAATCGATCATACCCACCGCAACAAGGCACTACACCGTCGAAAATTTTTACACTTCGGGATCTGAGTCTGTGGTTGTTCCGAAATCAAAAACTTCTAAAACAAAACGTTAGCCGTTTTTTTCCAAGCTGGCGCCAACTTTGCTTCGAAGCGAACGACGTAAAGGCATTCCCGGAAACGTGTCTTTGCATGGCTTCACATCAAGGGGTACTGAATGAAATCCAGAGCCGTTTTTGAACTCCTCACCGCATTCATGGTGTCGATTGCGCTGTGCGGCACAGCTGTTGCCCAACCGCGAAGCACCCGGCAGGACGGCACGCCGCTGCCGGTGTCCTGTACAGCTCCGGAAGTGGACAACCTCAGCACCTACTACAACGGCTTTGAATTCGTCGGCTTTGCCGCCGGAGGGATGACCGGCTCCGTGACATGCCAGGAAAGCGGCTGGGACACAGCAACTTTCCAGGTTGGCACGCTTCCGTACTTCAATGATGCATTCAACGACTACCCGGATTTCGTGGGTGTGCAGCCGTTCGGCAATGTTTTTGATCTGAGCACGCCGGGATTTGAGGGCCAGTCGGTGCTTTGGATGTTCTGGCAGGCACAGTACGTCACCCTGAGTCCGTGGTACGGCTACGAACCCAAAGGGCTCATGCTGGCGCGTCTTGAGGGGTTCGCGCTCGGGAGCCAAGGGCTTCCGTTGGATGGGAACACGACCTTCATTTCCCAGAACGGAAAGGTGGTGTGGACGGCGGAGGATTACTTCATAGACCCGTACACATACACGGGCGAGTTCCTCTGCTTCGGCGACGATGCGGAGGGCAACTGGGGGTTTTTGGGTGAACTCGTCGACCAGGAGGCCTCCGGTGGCGCTGCCTGCGAATACACGCCCATTACAGCCGTCCCAGCGCCCGGGACGCTTGGTCTTCTGGGCGTGGGCCTGGCTGCCCTGTGGGCCGCCCGCCGACGGGCAGCATCTGCCTGAACTTCGCACCAGCGCGCGGAGCACGCGCATCCGCCGGAGCATGTAACATCGCCGCATGACAGAGGCGATCCGGTACAAGGCCTTCATCAGTTACAGCCACCGCGATTCGCCCGCGGTGCGCTGGCTCCACCGCAAACTCGAGGGATATCGCGCTCCCAAGGCACTCCGGGGTAGCGGTGTACCCGAGCGGTTGACGCCCGTGTTCCGCGACCGTGACGAGCATGCCTCCTCGTCCGCACTCTCTGACAGCATTCAGGCTGCGCTGGACGCGTCGGCCGCTCTCGTGGTTGCCTGCTCCCCCGCTGCCGTTACATCTCGCTGGGTCAACGAGGAGGTCAAGTACTTCCGCAGCCGACACCCGGAGCGCAAAGTCTTCGCATTCATCCTCGCAGGGGATCCGAGGGCAGATCCGCGCGCTTACCCGGAGCGCGCCTGTTTCCCCCCCGCGCTGATCCTGCGGGATATCGGCGAGCCTGAAGGTTCAATCGTCGAGCCCGCGGCGCCGGATTCGCGCAAGGACGCTGATGGCCGTGATATGGCGTTCCTGAAGCTCGCCGCAGGGCTGCTGGATGTTCCCTTCGACACGCTTCGCCAACGCGAGGCGCGCCGTCAGCAACAGCGATGGGCGTTGCTCGGCGCGGGATCGCTGGGACTCTCGGCGATCTTCGCAGTGCTGGCATGGCAGGCCATGGTGGCCCGGGATATGGCTCGCGTGGAACAGGCGCGGGCTGAGCTGGAAGCCGAAACCGCCCGCCAGACCAGTGACTTCATGGTTTCCCTATTCCAAGTGTCGGATCCGAGTGAATCACGCGGCAACTCGATCACGGCCCGCGAGATCCTCGATCAAGGCGTTAAGCGGATAGAGGGAGCGGCGTTCGCCAAACCGATGATCAAGGCGAGACTCCTGATCACGATGGGCAACGTATACAGCTACCTCGGCCTGTACCCTCGTTCTCTCGGGCTTTTCGGTAGTGCAAAGACCATCGTCTCCGTTCCGGAACCCAGCGCGGAGGAGTCCCGCCAGCGCGTTGAACTGCTCCTGCGCTCGGCAGAGCAGAACTACCTGATGGGCGACTATGAGGCCGCCGGGAAAGACCTCAAGGGTATCGGCGTCCTCGAGCAGGACCTGCAGGACAGACTGCAGCTCGAAGCGCGCAAAGCTCGCATCGAGGGAGATATCCTGTTCCAGTCCGGCGATGACCCTGGAGCGCGTGCGGCGTACCAGCGT
>JBILEG010000045.1:0-13096 GCA_044352225.1 Pseudomonadales bacterium
CACAAATGAAACGGCTGACCCGGTCGAGCGCGCCCGAAGCCTTGGCGGCCTCGGCCGGATTCTGAGTTTCGCTGGCGCCCACAAGGAGGCCATTCCCCTCCTTGTACAATCACATGAGTTACTGCTGGACAAACTCGGACGAGACAGCCCGCATCCCCTTGCGGCACTGGTCGAGCTGGCGGGTGCGTACTACCAGTCTGGAGACTCACAAAAGGCCGAGACCCTTTTCCGCGAGTCTCTCGCGATTGGCGAAAAAATCTACGGCCCCGATCATCCCGAGGTGGGAACCTACCTGAACAATCTTGCACTGGTAAGGCTGGAGGCCTGCAACTTTGATGAAGCGGAACCCTTGTTGATTCGCTCGCTCAAGAGCGACCAAGTCTCGAGAAAAGAGGGCTTCGATGACATGGTCTACAACCTCAACAACCTCGCGCTGGTTCGCCGCGGGCAGGGTCGCATGGACGAAGCCGAGCTCGCTCTCCGTCAGGCGCTTCCCATCGCGTTCGAGCACAAACACCGTATGTTAGGACCCATCCGCAACAATCTCGCCGATCTCGCGTGTGATGCGGGAAGACGAGGAGAAGGCGCAGCGCTCGCGCGCGAGGCGATCGAAGCAAATACCGCGGAGTACGGAGCCGAGCAGTGGCGCACCGCTCAATCGCGCCTCACGCTCGCCTATTGTGCATTGCCCGAGACCCCTGAAAGCCCAGAGGCCCTGGACGCCCTGCTGGATACCGTAATGGCGCGCTGGAGCGGAAAGGGAGTTTACGTGCATCGCGCCTTGTCACAGCGCCATGTCATCGCATTGACGGGGGGGGGGGAGAGGTCCGCGCATCAGAGCTATCCGCGCGGCTCGACGCCTCCTGCACCAGCGGTGTGCCAAAGTCTGGCGCAATGAGTGGCGCCGATGCTCCCTAGACAGCTCGAACCGCCGAGTCTCTGGCCGGTGGCGGAGCGAATGCGGAAGGAGAACACGTCGGCATGAAAGCCCTGCTCGGACAGGTATCCGATCTCGATCTGCGCCTGCTGCGCGTCTTCCGCGCAGTGGTGGATTGCGGCGGCTTCGCCGCGGCGGAACTGGAACTCAACATCGGCCGCTCCACCATCAGCCGCCACATCAAGGATCTGGAGGAGCGGCTCGGCCTGCGGCTCTGCCGACGAGGCCGCGGGGGCTTCGCGCTGACGCCCGAGGGCACGCAGGTCTACCAGTCGACGTTGCGCGTGCTGGGCGCGATCTCGGAACTGCGCAGCGAAGTCCACAACCTCCACCAACGCCTCACCGGCAGCCTCCATCTCGCGCTCTTCGACAAAACCGCCACCAACCCCGATGCCCACATCGCGGCAGCGATCGGACAAATGCGTGAGCGCGCTCCCGAGGTGGCGATCGAGATCCGCGTGCTGCCCATGAATGAAATCGAACGGGGCGTCATCGACGGGGATTTCCATGTCGGGGTGATCCCCACGCACAGGCGCTCGGAGGCCTGCGCTTACCACCCGCTGTTCGGCGAGCAGATGTTTCTGTACTGCGGTGAGGGGCATCCGCTGTTTGGGCGCTGTGTGCCCGGGGCGAAGCGCCCGCCCACGGCAAAGGAGGTCGGCGCCCTGCCCTTCGCGGGACTGGGCTTCCACTCGCACAACATGGAACGCGGGCACGATTTCGGGCTGCAGCGCGTGGCGACGGCTTTCGATCAGGAGGGGGTGGCAACGCTGGTGTTGTCGGGGGCGTTCCTGGGCTTCCTGCCCGACCACTACGCCGCGCGCTTCGTCGAAAACGGGGAGATGCGCCCCGTACTGCCCCGGCACTTCACCTACGCCTGTGGCTTCGAGGCGATCCTGCGGCCGGAGGCGCAGCGTTCACGGCTGGCGCAGACCTTCCTCGATGTGTTGCTGGAGGCACACGCGCGCTGAGCGCGCTCAGTTCATCTCCCGGAAGAGCAGCATCAGCCGCCGGGTGCGGGTGAGTTCCTCCAGCACGCGCTTGGGCTCGAGGCCTTCATTCAGGAAGTTGGAGAAACCCGGCAGCAGGCGGACATCGACGTTGTCGAGTTCCACGAAGCCCATGCGCCAGTCCGAGAACTCGCGCACTGCAGTCGGACCCTCGAAGAGCACGGTCACCCGCTCGTGGCGCGGATCGCTGCAGATACGCTGGAAAACGGCAAGGACGTTCTCGCGCGAGCCTTCGATGATCTGGAAGAACGAGTCCTCGCGGTGCAACAGCAGGCCCGTGACATCGAGCTCCTGGTTGCGCTTGCGGGCCGACTGCAGCAGGCCGATCAACTCCGACGCCACCAGCGGCGAGGTGAGCGTGCTGGAGTAGCCAAGGTGATAGAGCTTGGCCGGCGCAGCGACGGGGCCGTCGTCCGGTGCGCACTCGAAGGCAGAATCTCTGGCAGTCACCACCGGACTCGCGCCTCCCGCGAAACGGGCCGTGCAGGAGAGCGACCGCTGGCTCCTGCGTGATCGGCCGTAGGTGGCTAGAGTCCTCCTTAAAGAGGATAAATGTCAATTGCTATTGACATCATCTTTGTACGATTATATTGACATTTGGCACAGACACCCACGTGCCACCGGCTCTGGAGGAATCAACCATGACCGAGACAACTCTCAACGCCGCTACCGAGCAGGCCCGCGCCGACACGCTGCTGGCCCCGCGCTTCTACCGCACGGATTACGCGGCGATGGAATCCATCGACGTCACACCGGTGCGCAAGCAGTGGGACGCGATGATGGCGGAGTTCGACCGCGACGAGAACCGCGACCATTTCCGCAAGGAAATCCACTTCGACCCCGCGGACCTGCCCGAGGAGGTACGCGAAGACTTCCTCGATCTCCTCGTGAGCTCCGTCACCGCCGAGTACTCCGGCTGTGTGCTCTACAAGGAAATCGAGAAGCACGTGAAGAACCCCGACATCGCGCGACTGATGAATGCGATGGCGCGCGACGAATCCCGCCACGCGGGGTTCATCAACCGCTCGCTGAAGCATCTCGGCGTGGCCGTGGATCTCGGCTTCCTGAAGCGCGAGAAGGCCTACACCTACTTCAGCCCGAAGTTCATCTACTACGCGACGTATCTCTCGGAGAAGATCGGCTACGCGCGCTACATCACGATCTTCCGCCACCTCGAGCGCAACCCGCAGTTCCGCTTCCACCCGATCTTCAATTGGTTCGAAGAGTGGTGCAACGACGAGTTCCGCCACGGCGAGGCCTTCGCGTTGATCATGCGTGCGGACCCGGATTTGCTGCGCGGCCGCAACAAACTCTGGATCCGGTTCTTCCTGCTGGCGGTCTACGCCACGATGTACGTGCGTGACCACTCGCGGCCGAAGCTCTACAAGGCCTTCGGGATGGACCCGACGGAATTCGACTACCGCGTCTTCGACATCACCACAGCGATCACGCGGCAGGTGTTCCCGCTCATGCTCGACACCGACAATCCGGTCTTCCGTCGCGGACTGGAGCAGCTGCGCCTGATCAGCGTGGCCATCGATGCTGCGAAGCGCGAGGGTGGCGTGCTGAATTCGCTGCGCCGGGCCGTGCTCACGCTGAAAGCGGTGGGTCTCTTCGGCAAGCTCTATCTGCTGCCCACCCTGGACAACGAACTGCCGGAAGACGCGAAGATGGTTCCCGCCTGGTAAGCCACCAGCGGCGTGACGCCCGCCCGTGCCACCTCAGGCGGGGCGGCGTTGCAACCGCAAACCGAGATCTGCGAGGTGCGCCAGGAGCGCACCGAGCAGGCTGAGCGCAACCCACTCCCAGCGCGCACCCACCAGTGCGCAGCGCACTGCCAGCATCAGGGCCGCACCCGAGAGGATGTTGGGCAGCAAGTCCGCAAGGCGCAGTTCCGCGCGGCGCAAGTACGCCAGAAGCATGCACTCCGCAAGGATGAACAGCAGGATCAGATCGATGATCCTGCCGCTGTCGAAGAGCTCAGCCACGCCAAAGACTCAGGGCCGCACCAGCCCGAAGAGATGCGCGAGGTCCTTGAAGAAGATCCGCGCATGGGCCGCAGGCCGCGCACGTACCAGACGCTTCTTCGTGTAGGCCTCCCACGTCAGGAACTGCACATCCGGGTCACGGCACATGCTGACGAAGCGCTCGCGACGCTTGTCGCTGGAGTACCAGAATTTCTGCAGGATACCCAGCACCCAGAAGACCCGCCCGTGCTCCCGCATGAAGCGCTTGCGGGCGCTCTTCAGCGCGCGCGCATCACCGGAAACGAGAAACTCCTCGACGGCGTACGCGGCCAGACGACCGCCCAGCATCGCGTAGTAGATGCCCTCTCCCGATGCCGGCGCGACAACGCCCGCGGCATCACCCGCCAACAGTACGTTGCGGCCATCGTCCCAGCGCTTAAGCGGCTTGAGGGGAATCGGCGCGCCCTCACGGCGGATGGTGTGCGCGTCCTCCAGGCCCGTGGCGGCACGCAGCCCACGCGTGGCTTCTTTGAGCGAAAAGGCCGGATCCGCGGTGCCCATCCCCACGCTGGTCTTGTTGCCGTGCGGGAAAACCCATCCATAGAAATCCGGCGAGAAACGCCCCTGGAACCAGACATCGCAGCGGCTGCCGTCGAAGTCGCCATCCGTTTTTGCGGGGGATTCGACGATCTCGTGGTAGGCGATGACGCAGGGCACTTCCTCCGCGCCGGGAATGCACTGCTTTGCCACGCCGGACTTCGCGCCGTCGGCACCGATCACCGCGCGGGCGATGACGTCGACGGGAGTGCCGTCACGCTGTTTGTCGAGATAACTGAGCACTACCGTGCCATCGTCACGGTAGCGCAGCGTCTTGAAGACACCGATGCGCAATTCAGCACCGGCATCCACCGCGCGCTGGCGCAGCCACGGGTCAAAGGCCTCGCGATCGACCATACCCACGTAGGTGCCGGTGGACATGTCCACTTTCACGTTGGTGGGCGAAACCATACGGGCGGAACTGATCCGCGCCACCAGCATGTGCTGCGGGATGTCGAAGTCCTCGATCAGCCGCGGCGGGATCGCGCCGCCGCAGGGTTTGATGCGGAACGCACGCTCCAGCAGCAACACCTTGCGCCCTTGCCGGGCCAGATCGGTCGCTGCGGTGGCGCCCGAGGGGCCTCCACCCACCACGATCACATCGAAGCTGCCTTTCTCTGTTGTTGTCATCTCAGCTGCCCTCGAATACGTCAACCATCGCCACCTTGCCGAAGCGCGGCATCGCGCGGGCGCTATCGCCCGCTGTAGCCGCAAAACCCAGCGCTGCGGCCACCAGGAACATCAGGCCCTCCAGCGCGAACACCGTGGCATACGCCGCCTCGGGGCGTGCCAGCACATGCGCAGCCACATCCACCGCAACGGTGCCGAGGAAGACCCCCAAACCCATGGCGATCGCCTGCGCCGCACCCCACAGACCCATGCGCAATCCATCACGGCCCGCCTTGCCCTCACCGGCCAGCGCCATCATCGATGCGATGGCCGACACAGCGAACACGCCGTTGGCAAAGCCCAGCAGGAAGACGTTCAGGCGCAGCGGCCACGCGGGCGCGAGCGAGGCGCCGAACGCGATACAGAGCAGCGCGGCCGCGGACCCCAGGCACCCGCACACAGTCCAGACGCGCAAGGAGATGCCCCGCGCGCCCTTCAGTAGCGACCCGCTCAGCGCCACCAGCAACATGCCGAGCAACACACCCCCGTGCTGTGCACCGGAAAGCTGTGTCGACTGACCCGGCGTCATGCCGAAAACACGGCCGGCGAAAGGTTCGAGGATGAGGTCCTGCGCGCTGTAGGCGAGCATCGAGACCAGCACGAAGACGGTGAAACGGCGCGCATGCGGTTCCTGCCAGACCTCCGCGAGGGCCTCGCTGAAACGCGGCGCAACGGCCCGACCCGCGGAGCGCACCGGCGCCGCACCACCTGCCGGTTCCACGCCGCGGACGGCGAGCAACGTCACAGCCATCGCCAGCACCGACACGATGGCGCTCACCAGCACCAACCGCTGCGGCGAGTAGGGATCGAGGAAGTGCCCGGCAACGCCCGCGGTGATCGCGAAACCCGCGATCATCATCATCCACACGATGCTCGCGGCCGCCGGCCGGCGCGCCTCATCGACGAGACGCGCGAGCAGCACCAGCAGAGTGGTGCCCGCCGCGCCCACGCCAAGACCGATCAGAAGGAAACCGAGGACTGCCACGGCGATACCTGCAGCGCGGGCACCCTCCATCATCGCGGTGCCCACCGCAGCCACCACGCCACCGAGCGCGAGCACCGCCATGCCACCCACGATCCATGGTGTGCGCCGACCGCCGACATCGGAGCCATAGCCCACGCGCGGCCGGCTCAACTGCAGCACGTCTTTCAGCGCCACGAGAATGCCCGGCAGCATCGCGGGCAATGCGTACTCCACGACCATCACGCGGTTCATCACCGAGGTAGTGAGCACCACGATGGCGCCGAGCGCGGTCTGCACCAGCCCCAGCCGGACGATACCGCCCCAGCCCAGACCGGCGCTCACGGCCCGGCCACCGGCAACAAGTCGCGCACCGCAAAGGCACTTGCCAGCATCCCGAGCACATAGAGCGTGACGCCTGTGCCGTTGTACCAGGGCGCAAGCGCGCGCGGGTCACGCAGCATCTTGCGCATGGCAAGAAGCTGCAGCACGAGCAGCACACAGACCACAGCCGCATGCACCGGCCGCGCCCACGCGAAGAGCAGCCCGATCACCACGACCTGCGGCAGCGCCATCACCACACAGGCGAGCTTCGCGGCACGCTCCGGCCCCAGCTGGGCAGGCAGCGAGCGGATGCCCATCTTCAGGTCGCCCTCGACGGACTTGAAATCGTTCAGCGTCATGATGCCGTGGGCGCCCAGACTGTAGAGCCCCGCGAGCACGAGCACGGGCCAGGCCGGCAGCGCGCCGCCGGCCATCACCGCCGCACCCGTGATCCACGCAAGCCCTTCATAGGAAATGCCCACCGCGGCATTGCCCCACCAGCCGTTCAGCTTGAGTCGCAGCGGCGGCGCGCTGTAGGCCCAGGCCAGCGCCAGCCCCAGTGCGGTAGCCCAGAAGACCCAGAGCCCCAACACTGCCCCCACGAGCAGCGACAGCAGCGTCCACACAATGGCGAAGTACAGACCGATCGAGCCGGGCACGCGCCCGGAGGGGATGGGGCGGTGCGGTTCGTTGATGGCATCGACCTCGCGGTCGAACCAGTCGTTCACGATCTGGCTGGCACCGCAGACGAAGGGCCCCGCCAGCAGTACGCCCAGAAGGACGACCAGAGGCTGCGCAGAGACCGATTGGCCGGAAGACACCACGCCGCAGCCAAAGGCCCACATGGGCGGGAACCAGGTGATGGGCTTCAGCAATTGGAGCATCGCCCGCGGATCCGGGCGCAAATTGGCGTCAGCGATGAGAGGGGAGCGGTGCATGACCGTAATCTATGGTTGTCATTTTTTGTTGTCAACCAAGATTTACACTCGCGAGGCTTATTCGGCGGACTCCCCGTCGCCCCCGAGGCCGCCTATCCGGTAACGTCGAAGCTTGGCGTACAGACTTTGACGGCTGAGCCCCAGCAGTTCGGCCGCCGAGGCCCGGTTGTCGCTGGTCAATTCCAGGGCCGCCTCGATGCAGAGAGCCTCGATGATGTCGGTGGACTCGCGAACCAGCTCTTTCAAGGGAACCCGTCCTACCCTCTGCGTAAGCTGCTCGATGGACTTGGGCATCTTCACGTTCAATGGGTGCTCGGAACCTACCCGCAGGCCCACGTCCCGCACAAAGAAGGCATAGGCGGGCACGGCGCCCTGATCCATGCGGCTGGCCGAGATCTCGACGTCGGCCATGGCGCCCAACTCGCCCCGCAGCCCGGTGGTAAACAGCCGGACCATACCGCGCTGCCGCAAATTGCTGAGCAGCACGCTCACGTCCACGCCGGAGCGCCCCAGCCAGCGGTCGACGCTCTGCCCGATGGCCTGCTCGCGGGTGGCGAGCTGGGCGAGTTCGAGGAAGGCATCGTTCACGCCCTTGACCCGCCCCTCCTCGTCGGTGACGGCCACCGCATCCGGCGCGAGCCGCAGCGCGTCGGCAAGATCCGGGGACGCAGAAGCAGCACCGGCTGCCGCCTGCGCCAGCCGCAGCAGCACACGGGACTCCCCGTCCTGACGCAGCAAAGTGGCCGATACCGAGAGCAATTCGGCTCCGTCGGCCGTCCGCAATCCCTCGATGCTGCCCTTGCCCATGGCGCGAGCCTCGGCCAGCAGATTCGAGACCTCTTCGGTGCTCCGGGCATCGAAACCGAGCGGAAAGGCCTTGCCCACCGCAGCCTGCCCGAGGAGCCGGACAGCAGCCGGATTGGCCTCCAGCACGCGGGCGCTGGGCTCATCGATGACGAGCACCGCCTCGGTGGCCATCTGGAACAGGAGGCGGTAGCGAGTCTCGACCTGCCGGAGGCGCCAGTAATCCTGCTCGAGGGCCTGCTGCGCGTTCATCAGTTGCTGGCGCAACGTGAGCATGGGGCGCATGTCCCTGCCGAGCAGCAGCAGCTCGCCGCCGGCCGTGGCCACCCCCGCGTACTGGATATGTACCTCGGAGCCGTCGGGAAAGCGCTGCGTGACGTCGCGGCGGACCGAACTGCCAGGGCGTGCGAGGGCGAGCTCACGCAGCTCCGTGGCCCGGATGCGGCTCTCGTCGGTGGCCGTTCCGGCCCAGTCGCGCCCGGTCCATTCGGCTTCCAGCGCCTGGGGAATGTCCTCACTGGAAACGGTGCAGCGGCGGATAGCCCCCTCGGCGCCAATCGTCAGGGACAGGTCGGAGACCCGCCCGATGAGGGCGAGGGAGGCAGTGGGATCCAGCTCTGAACTCATTCGATCGAACCCAGCGTCCGGACCCTCGTTGGCAGCCTGCAGAAAGGCTGAACCGTGAATGCGCGGCAGTTAATAGCAGAGGGAGGACATTGTCAATTTCGTTGTACCTGCCCAAGTGTAAGGAATTGTTGACATCTCTTTGGGGCAGGGCTAAATTCCGCCCCATACGGTTTAAAAGAAAACGGGCAAGAACCCATGCCTCACCAGGCCGGTCACACCACTCGCCGACCGCTGTACACCCCCGATGAACGCAGGCGGAGGGATGCCTCCCCGTGGACCCTCGTCCAGGGTGTGCTGGCGCCCCTGCAGTTTCTGGTGTTCCTCGTCAGCCTGGGCCTCGTCATTCATTACCTTCGAACCGGGGAATCGCTGGGCGCGGCGACAGCCTCGATCGTGACCAAGACGCTGATCCTCTACGCGATCATGATCACCGGCTCGATCTGGGAGAAAGACGTCTTCGGGCGCTACCTCTTCGCGCCGGCGTTCTTCTGGGAAGACGTGGTGAGCATGCTGGTGCTGGCCTTGCACACGGCCTACCTGTGCACCTGGATGTTCGGGCTGGCAGAGCCGCGCACGCAGATGCTGATCGCACTCGCCGCTTATGCCAGTTACGCCGTGAATGCCGCGCAATTCCTCGTGAAACTGCGCGCCGCACGGCGCGAGTCGATCGTCGCTGAAAGCATGACGCACACCACCTCCGGGGTGTACGAATGAACGTCGCAGCCAAGCCCGTCAACGCCATTCCCGCCACCGCGCTGCCGGTGCTGCAGGAGCGCGGGCAACGCGCGGTGTTCTGCGGCCTGACATCCATCGTCTGGCTGCACCGCAAGATCCAGGATGCGTTTTTCCTCGTGGTCGGTTCGCGCACCTGCGCGCACCTGATCCAGTCGGCCGCCGGCGTGATGATCTTCGCCGAGCCACGCTTCGCGACGGCCATCCTGCAAGACCGCGATCTCGCCGGCCTTGCGGACTGCAACGAGGAACTCGACCGTGTGGTGGGGCAGGTGCTCGCCCGCCGGCCCGAGGTGAAAACCGTTTTCCTCGTGGGCTCCTGTCCCTCGGAAGTGATCAAGCTCGACCTCGCAAACGCCGCCGGCCGCCTCGCACGGGCCTACGAAGGCCGCGTGCGCTTCGTCGATTACTCGGGCAGCGGCATCGAGACCACGTTCACGCAAGGCGAAGACAGCTGCCTGCAGAGCCTGGCCACCAGCCTGCCGGTGGCGAAGGCCGGCGAGCGGTCCTTGCTGGTGGTGGGCACGCTCTCGGATGTGGTGGAAGAGCAGTTCATCCGCCTCTTCGACGAGTTGGGCATCGGCCCGGTGAGGTTCTTCCCCGGCCGCAGCGCAGGCGATCTGCCGGCGGTGGGCCCGGACACGCTCATGCTGCTGGCACAGCCCTACGTGGGCGGCGCGGCACGCACGCTGATCGAGCGCGGAGCAACCTTGCTGCCCGCGCCCTACCCCTACGGCGCCGAAGGCACGCGTGACTGGCTGCAAGCTGCCGCGAGCGCCTGGAACGTACCGGCCGAGACCTTCGCCCGCGTGATCGAGGCGCCTCTTGCCCGCGCGCGGCGCGCCGTGGCACCGCACCGCGAAGCACTCGCCGGCAAGCGCATCAGCTTCCTGCCCGATTCCCAGCTCGAGATTCCGCTCGCGCGCTTCCTGAACCGCGAATGCGGCATGGATCTGGTGGAGGTATGCACGCCTTTCCTCGATCAGCAGATCCTCTCGGCGGAGATGCCGCTGCTCCCCGAAGGAACACGCCTTACCGAAGGCCAGCATCTCGATCCGCAACTCGATCGCGTGCGTGCCGACCGCCCGGATCTCACCGTGTGCGGGCTCGGCATCGCCAACCCGCTGGAAGCCGAAGGGCTGCGCACCAAGTGGTCGATCGAACTCGTGTTCACGCCCACGCAGGGTTTCGATCAGGCAGGTGACCTTGCCGGCCTGTTCACGCGTCCGCTCTCACGCACCGCGAAGCTCCGGGTCTAAGCACATGGAACTCAGTTTCTGGACCTACGAAGGACCACCCCACGTCGGGGCGATCCGCGTCGTAGCCTCGATGAAAGGCGTGCACCTGATGCTGCACGCGCCGCAGGGCGATACCTACGCCGATCTGCTGTTCACGATGATCGAGCGCCAGAACAAGCGCCCGCCCGTCACCTACACCACATTCCAGGCGCGGGATCTGGGCTCGAACACCGCAGAACTCGTGATCCGCACGCTGCGCGAGACGGCAGAGCGCTTCAAGCCCGATGTGTTGCTGGTGGGAGATTCCTGCACCGCCGAACTGCTGCAGGACCAGCCGGGCTCGCTCGCCGCCGGCGCGTCGCTCGGCGTGCCGGTGATACCGGTGGAAATGCTCGCCTACTCCCGCAAGGAGAACTGGGGCGCCAGCGAAACCTTCTACCACCTGGTGCGCGGCCTGCTCGGCGGGCGCGCCAAACAGGCTCCCGCAACGCGCCCCGAGCGAGCGGCAGGAACACGTCCGCGCGTGAACCTTCTAGGCCCCACCGCACTCGGCTTCCGCTGCCGCGACGACATCATCGAAGTGACGCGCCTGCTCGCCTCGATCGGTGTGGACGTGAACGTGGTGGCACCGCTCGGTGCGACTGCGGCAGATCTGCTGCGCATCCCTGATGCAGACGCCAACGTGAGCCTGTATCCGGAAGTGTCGGACACCGCCTGCACCTGGCTGCAGCGCAGCTTCCGCCAGCCCGTGATCCGCACCGTGCCGATCGGCGTGGGCGCCACCCGGGACTTCCTGGCCGAAGTAGCACGCGTCTGCGGCGTGGACGCATCCGAGGCGATTGCGGCTGCGGAGTGCCGGCTGCCCTGGTACTCGCGCTCGGTGGACTCCACCTACCTCACCGGCAAGCGCGTCTTCGTTTTCGGCGATGCCACGCACGCGGTGGCGGCAGCCCGCATCGCGCGTGACGAGCTTGGCTTCGAAGTGGTGGGCATCGGCACCTACGCCCGCGAACAGGCGCGCGAAATCCGCGCCGCTGCAAAGGAATACGGCCTGGAAGCGCTGATCACCGAGGACTACCTGCAGGTGGAACAGCGTGTCGCCGAACTGCAGCCCGAGCTCGTACTCGGCACGCAGATGGAGCGTCATATCGCCAAGCGTCTCGGCATTCCCTGCGCCGTCATTTCGACGCCCGCGCACGTGCAGGACTACCCCGCGCGCTACTCGCCGCAGATGGGTTTCGAAGGCGCCAACGTGATCTTCGACACCTGGGTGCACCCGCTGATGATGGGACTGGAAGAGCACCTGCTGGTGATGTTCCGCGAAGACTTCGAATTCAACGATACGGCCACGCCCTCGCATCTCGGGCCCGGCCATGCCGGCGGCCGTCGCGACGCGCCGGAGGTGACCGTCGCCGAACCCGTCGCAGCCGCTGCCCCCTCGGGCCCGATTGTCGTGTGCTGGGACACCGGCGCCGAGAAAGAACTGCGCAAGATCCCGTTCTTCGTGCGTGGCAAGGCCAAGCGCAACACGGAGCAATTCGCGCAGGAGCGCGGTGTGGCCACGATCAGCATCGAAACCCTTTACGAAGCCAAAGCGCATTTCAGTCGCCAGGCCTGAGGACAACCGCACATGAACATGCCGAACAACAACATTCCCGTGCGCATCATGGACGCCGCTGGCGGCGGTGATGGCGAGGGCAGCCTGCAGGTGCACCTCGACGACCAGATCGATGTCGGACAGGCCAAGATCTTCGCGGTCTACGGCAAGGGCGGTATCGGCAAGAGCACCACCTCGTCGAACCTCTCGGTGGCCTTCTCCAAGCTCGGCAAGCGCGTCATCCAGATCGGTTGCGACCCGAAGCACGACTCCACTTTCACGCTTACCAAGTGCCTGGTGCCGACCGTGATCGACGCGCTCGAGGCGGTGGAATTCCACGCGGAAGAACTGCGCGTCGAGGACTTCGTCTACGAGGGCTACAACGGCGTGATGTGCGTGGAGGCCGGCGGCCCGCCCGCGGGCACCGGCTGCGGGGGCTATGTGGTCGGCCAGACCGTGAAACTCCTTAAACAGCACCACCTGCTGGAAGACTCAGACGTGGTGATCTTCGACGTGCTGGGTGATGTGGTCTGCGGCGGCTTTGCATCTCCCCTGCAGCACGCCGAGCGCGCGCTGGTGGTGACGGCGAACGATTTCGACTCGATCTTCGCGATGAACCGGATCGCTACGGCAATCCAGGCGAAGTCCAAGAACTACGGCGTGCGCCTCGGCGGCGTGATTGCCAACCGCAGCGC
>JBILEG010000128.1:0-8371 GCA_044352225.1 Pseudomonadales bacterium
GGTGTTGCAGCCCACGGCGCACTGCTGGCAGACGCTCGGCGCGAACTGCATGTCCCATTTGCGGTTGTAACGGGCGGAGTGGGTGCGGTCGGTGAAGACGCCGGTGGGGCAGACCTCGACCAGGTTACCGGAGAACTCGCTCTCGAGTTGCCCGTCGGCCACGCGGCCGAAGTAAACGTTGTCGTGTGCGCCGAAAACGCCCAGATCGGTGCCGCCTGCATAGTCCTTGTAATAGCGGACGCAGCGGTAGCAGGCGATGCAGCGGTTCATCTCGTGGTTGACGAAGCTGCCGAGGTCCTGGTTCTTGTGCGTGCGCTTGTTGAAGCGATAGCGCCGCGTGACCTGGCCCGCCATCACCGTCATGTCTTGCAGATGGCAGTGGCCACCCTCCTCGCAGACGGGGCAGTCGTGCGGGTGGTTGATCATCAGCCACTCGACGACGCTCTTGCGGAAGGACTTCGCTTCCTCGTCTTCGATCGAGATCCAGGAGTTGTCGGTGGACGGCGTCATGCAGGACATGACGAGCCTGCCGCGCTTGTCGTCGGCGTTGGCGTATTGCTTCACCGCGCACTGGCGGCAGGCGCCGACAGAGCCGAGCGCCGGATGCCAGCAGAAGTAAGGGATATCAAGGCCGAGTGAAAGACAGGCGTGGAGCAGGTTGTCAGCCCCGTCGACCTCGTACTGCTTGCCGTCTACGTGGATGATCGCCATCAGGGCGTGCCTCCGGCTGCCGCGCGCGCATGTGCTGGTATCGCGGCAATGCCGCGTTCGAAGTCCTCACGGAAGAACCTGAGGGCGCTCTGAAGGGGCTCGACCGCGCCGGGGGCAAGCGCGCAATGCGTCTTGCCCGGCCCGAGCAGGCCGCAGAGGCTCTCGAGTGTTTCGATATCGCCGGGGGCGCCCTCGCCATGCTCGAGCGCGGCGAGGAGCTTGGCCGTCCACGGCAGACCGTCGCGGCAGGGCGTGCACCAGCCGCAGGATTCGCGGGCGAAGAAGTCGATCAGGTTGCGGGTCACCGCGATGATGTCCTGCTGGTCGTCGACCACGGTGATGAGGCCTGTACCCATGCGGCTGCGTGCCTTGGCGATGGTGTCGAAGTCCATTGCAAGGTCGAGGTGCTCGGGAAGCAGGAAGTCTGTTGAGGCGCCGCCCGGCAGCCAGCAGCGCAGGTTCAGCCCCGGTTGCATGCCGCCGGCGTGTTCCTCGAGAAGCTCCCGCCCCGTGGTGCCCATAGGCAGTTCCCAGGTACCGGTACGGCGGACACGGCCCGAGGCGCCGTAGAGTTTGGTGCCGCCGTCTTTGCTGCGGCCCGCGGAGAGGCCCGTGAACCAGTCGGCACCGTTCAGCACGATGCCGGGAATGTTGCAGAAGGTCTCGACGTTGTTGACGATCGTCGGCTTGCCCCAGGCGCCCGCGATTTGCGGGAAAGGCGGCTTCGAGCGCGGGTTCGCGCGTCGGCCCTCGAGGCTGTTGATGAGCGCTGTTTCCTCGCCGCAGATGTAGCGGCCGGCGCCCGTGTGCAGGAAGAGATCGAAGTTCCAGCCCGTGCCGAGGATGTTGTTGCCGAGGTAACCCTTGGCGCGTGCGTCTGCGAGGGCCTTGTTCAGGCGCTCTGCCGCCAGCACGTACTCCCCGCGCAGGAAGAGGTAGCCGCGCGTGGCCTGGATCGCCCAGGCGGAGATGATCATCGACTCGACCAGCGAGTGCGGGATCTGCTCCATCAGGAGGCGGTCCTTGAAGGTGCCGGGCTCCATTTCGTCTGCGTTGCAGATCAGGTACTTGGGGCCCACGTCCGGCCCCATCGGGATCAGGCTCCACTTCACGCCCGTGGGGAAGCCCGCACCACCGCGGCCACGGAGGTTGGCGTCTTTCACCAGTTGCGTGACGGCTGCGGGCTCCATCTGCGAGAGCGCCTTGCGCAGCGCCGCATAGCCCTGCAGGGATTCGTAGGCGCCGATCTCCGTTATGGGGGCGCCGTGGTCGAGCCGCCACAGGAGGGGGTGGGTTTCGGGCTGCATCCGCGCGGCGCCGCTCATGTGTAGCGCTCCAGCAGTGAGGTGACCTCGGTGGGCGCCACCGGGCCGTGCGTATCCTCGTCGATCATCAAGGTGGGGCCACGGTCGCAGTTGCCGAGGCAGCACACCGGCAGGAGAGTGAAACGACCGTCGGCGGAGGTTTCGCCGTAGCCGAGGCCGGTCTGACGGCTGATCTCGGCGCGCAATTCCTCGTAGCCGGTGAGGAAGCAGGAGATGCTGTCGCAGACCTTGATCACGTGCCGGCCCACGGGGCGGCGGAAGATCATGTTGTAGAAGGTGGCCACGCCCTCGATCTCGGCGCCGCCGATGCCGAGTACGCCGGCGATCGCCGCGATGGCGCCGTCAGGCACCCAGCCGCGGTGGTGCTGCACGATCTTCAGCGCCTCGATACTCGCGGCGCGTGGATCTTCGTAGTGCTCCATCTCGTGGCGGATCGCGTGGATCTCTGCCTCGGAGAGCACGAAATCGCCCGAAGTGCTGGCGATCAGGGCCCCGGAACCGGTCATGTGTGTTGCCTCAGCGGTCGACATCGGCCATCACGAAATCAATGCTCGCAAGATAGGCGATCAGGTCGGCGACGAGGCCGCCGCGGATGACCGTCGGAATCTGCTGCAGGTGCGGGAAACTCGGTGTGCGGATGCGCGTGCGGTAGCTCATCGTGGCGGCGTCCGAGGTCAGGTAATAGCTGTTGATGCCCTTGGTGGCCTCGATCAGCTGACAGGCCTCTCCGGCCGGCATCACCGGGCCCCATGAGACACCCACGAAGTGGTTGATGAGCGTCTCGATGTGCGCGAGCGTGCGCTCCTTTGGCGGTGGCGTGGTGAGCGGGTGGTCGGCCTTGTAGGGACCAGCCGGCATGTTCTCGAGGCACTGCTTGATGATCTTCACGCTCTGGCGCATTTCCTCGAGGCGCAGCACGGCGCGGTCGTAGGCGTCGCCGTTGGCCGCGAGCGGCACCTCGAACTCGAAGTTCTCCCAGCCGCCGTAGGGGCGGGCCTTGCGCAGGTCGTAGTTCACGCCGGTTGCGCGCAGGCCCGGGCCGGTAACACCCCATTCGATCGCCTGCGCGCTGTTGTATTTGGCGACACCGATGGTGCGCGAGCGCAGGATCCCGTTGCGCAGTGCGGCCTTGTCGTACTCGTCCAAGCGCTTGGGCATCCACTCGACGAAATCGCGAACGAGCTTGTCCCAGCCCTGGGGCAGATCATGGGCCACGCCGCCGATGCGGAACCAGGCCGGGTGCATGCGTCCGCCGGTGACGGCCTCGATCACGTCGTAGGCTTTCATCCGGTCGGTGAAGATGAAGAAGATGGGCGACATCCCGCCCACGTCCTGGATGTAGGTGCCCAGGAAGAGCAGGTGGCTGGTGATGCGGAAGAACTCCGACATCATGATCCGGATGGTCTTCACCCGGTCCGGCACCTCGATGCCGGCCAGTTGCTCCACGGCCATCACGTAGGCGAGGTTGTTCATCACCCCGCCGAGGTAGTCGATGCGATCCGTGTAAGGAATGAAGGAGTGCCAGGACTGGCGCTCGGCCATTTTCTCGGCGCCACGGTGGTGGTAGCCGATGTCGGGTACGCAATCGAGGATTTCCTCGCCATCGAGCTGCAGCACGATGCGGAAGGCGCCGTGCGCCGAGGGGTGGTTGGGCCCCAGGTTCAGGAACATGTAATCCGCGTTGGCGGTTCCCCGCGACATCCCCCACTCCTCGGGAATGAAACGCAGCGACTCCTGCTCAAGATCCTGCTTGGCGTTGTCCAAGGTGAACGGATCGAATTCAGTCGCGCGCGCCGGGTAGTCCTTGCGCAGCGGGTGCCCTTCCCAGGTGCGCGGCATCAGCAGGCGCACGAGGTGGGGGTGGCCCTTGAACTCGATGCCGTAGAGATCCCAGACCTCGCGCTCGTACCAGTTGGCGTTCGGCCAGATCCCGGTGGCGGTCGGCAGGTGCAGATCGTTGGCAGCGAGGGCTACCTTGATCCGGACGTCGTTGTTCCGCTCGATGGAGAGCAGGTGATAGAAGACGGTGAAGTCCGCGCCGGGCAGGCCGTCGCGGTGACGGCGCAGGCGCTCGTCCACGGCGTGCAGGTCGAGGAGCATGGAGTAAGGCTTGGCTGCCTGCCGCAGATAACGCAGTACGGCGGTGGCGTCCTGACGTGACACCCATGCCGTGGGAACGTTGCCCAGTGTTTCCTGGTACTGGATCCGGGCGGCGCCGAAGCGCTGGTACAGCTCCGCGATGACGGGGTGCTGGCTGCCCGGAAGCCCGTTCGTCGATGCGCCTGACTTGCCCACGCTAAGCTGCCCCTCAGACCTGGTTCGGAGCGCGCAGCGTGGTCGCGCTCATCCTTTCCTCGCGGCGTTGCTCGCGCTGCGAGGGCACTTCAAGTTTGTGGATGCCCTGATCTCCCACTACCCACGACAGCGGCCGGCGCTCGTTGGCGATGGAGTCCTGCAGCAGCATCAGCCCTTGCAGGAAGGCCTCCGGGCGCGGTGGGCAACCCGGGATGTACACGTCGATCGGCAGGAATTTGTCGACGCCCTGCACCACGGAGTAGATGTCGTACATGCCGCCGGAGTTGGCGCAGGCACCCATGGAGATCACCCAGCGCGGCTCGAGCATCTGTTCATAGAGCCGCTGTATGACCGGCGCCATCTTGATGAAGCAGGTGCCCGCGATGACCATGAAGTCGGCCTGCCGGGGTGAGGCGCGGATGACCTCTGCGCCGAAACGCGCAACGTCGTGCGGGGCCGTGAAGGATGTAGCCATCTCGACGTAGCAGCAGGACAGGCCGAAGTTGTAGGGCCAGAGCGAGTTCTTGCGGCCCCAGTTCACGGTCTTGTGGAGTACGTCTTCCACCTTGCCCATGAAAACGCTGCGGTGGACCTGCTGCGAAAGCGGGTCGGCATGTTCTGCCGGAGCGCTTTTCTTCGGCGCGGGTGCGCCGCGGTCCGATACGACGATCGGAGTGAGTTTGTAATCCACCTCAGCCCTCCGTGAGATCACTTGCGCGGGAGCGCGCCTTGCGCATCGACGGTGCCCACTTGAGCGCCCCGACTCGCCACAGGTACACCAGTCCCACGAACAGGATCAGGATGAAAATGGTGGCCTCGATGAAGCCGGCCCAACCGCTCTCGCGTACCGAGACGGCCCAGGCATACAGATAGAGAGCCTCGACGTCGAATATCACGAAGAACATGGCGACGAGGTAGAACTTGGCGGGAAGACGCAGTTGCGCCGTGCCGGCGCCAACCACCCCCGACTCGAAAGCTTCGTTTTTGGCGCGTCCACGCGTCCTCCCGCCCACAAAAGCGGAGACAAGGATCATCGCGCCACACACGACCAGGATCACGAGCACGAAAATCGCCGTGGCCCAGTGCTGTGAAAGGGCCTCGACGCTTGCGCTCATTGGCTCTCCCCTGCGAACTCTTTTGAAATCTGATCCACTGCGGTGCCCGAGGGTCCGCGAGTCGGCGCGAAGTATAGTGCAAGGAGGGCGCTCGTCGTCCACACCATTTTCCATTCGCGTCGCGCGCCCCGGGGTGCGCGTTTCCCGACGGCGACAGCGAGCGGCGGGACCGTCCCGTGTAACGGTTTCCATGCGACCCGAATGTTTTTTTATCGAACGCTTGAATCCGTCTTGCCACTCCGAATTCGAGAGGCTACAGTACGGCCGCACTGACATAGGCGGTGTTCGTTACGGGAGTACCACCCGAGCGCGCCACAACATAATTTGTGCAAGGTTGTTTTGATGTTGCTCGGTGTTCTTACTTCTTCAAGTTCCCAAGCTTCGGTCCGTCCAGATCAGGAGGCGCTATCCGTCATGAGTCTTTCCATCACCAGGATCACGAGGACGCTGGCGTCCGTCGTGGTGGCAGGCGTGGTGGCAGTTGCCGCACAGCAGGCATCTGCCCAGTCGCTCGACAAGGCCATCGCCACCCAAGGCGAAGCCGACAAAGCGGCTGCGTCCTCGCAGAAGCGCATCAACGAGATCCGTGACCGCCTGCAGGATGCGGCCAGCCGCTACGCAACGGCCATCGCGGACGCCGAGAGTCTCGAGAAGTACAACAGTCAACTCGAGAAGCAGGTCAAGGCGCAGCGAGACGAGGTTTCCTCGATCGAGGCCCAGCTCCTCGAGATCGAGACGACCAGCCGCGAAGTCCAGCCGCTCATGCAGCGGATGGTCGATACCCTGCAGAAGTTCGTTGCGCTCGACACGCCGTTCCTTCTTTCGGAGCGCACCGGTCGTGTGAAGACGCTTCAGGAGATCATGCCGCGCGCAGACGTCACCATCTCCGAGAAGTACCGCCGCATCATTGAGGCTTACCAGATCGAGCTCGAGTACGGCCGGACCCTTGAGTCCTACGATGGCATGCTGGGCAGCGGGCCGGACGCCCGCACGGTATCTTTCGTTCGACTGGGCCGCGTCGCGCTTCTCTACCAGACGCTTGACGGTGCGGAGACCGGCTACTGGGACGCTGAAAAGAGAGATTGGGTGGTAGACAACAGCTATGCAGCTGCGGTTGCCGAGGCCCGTCGTGTTGCTGAAAAGGATGGTCCTCCGAACCTGTTGACTGTCCCCGTTCCCGCTCCGAAGGAGGCCCGGTCGTGATTAAGTCCAAGCAGTTCATTCTTGTCGCGGCTGCGGCCGTGATGCTTCAGGCCGGTGTAGCCCTGGCGCAGGACTCGCTCGAAGGCCTCCTCGCAGAGGTGGAGGCGGCGCGTGCAGCAGAGCAGCAAACCTTTCAGCAGCGTGCAGCGGAGTTCAACGCAGCGCCTGCGGAGCAACAAGCCAAGATGCTCGCCGAGGCTCAAAGCCGCCGCGAAGGTCTCTCGGCGGCGTCCGACAAGTTTGCCGAGCAGTTCTCCGCGAATGAGCTCGTGATCAACGAGGCTGACAAAAAGCTTCGTGACAAGGCCGCAGCACTGGGTCTGCAGGAAGTGTTTGGTCTGGCGCGCCAGGTGGCTGGTGATTCCGCTAGCATCCTCCAGCAGTCGATGATTTCCACGCAGTTTCAGGCGTCTGAGGGTGAGTCGATCCGAGACGACTACCTGCGCGAGTTCGTCGCTTCACAGACAGCGCCTACGCATGGTGACCTCGAAAAAGTGTGGCTTGAACTCCACAGGGAAATGACGCAAAGCGGTGCTGTCGCGAAGTACACCACAAGGGTCGTGCAGCCCGGAGGCGAGCCCAAGGAGTCCGAAGTCATCCGTGTGGGTCCGTTTACGGCGATGTCCGAAGGCAAGTACCTGAATTATTTGCCTGAGCTCAAGGCGTTCAGCGTGTACCCCCGGCAACCACCAGCGGAGTTCATGACCACCGGCGCCCAGTTCTCGGCAGCGACCAGCGGTTACCCGACGGCAGTCGTCGACGGTTCGCGCGGAGTGCTGATGTCCCTCTACGTCGAGCGTCCGTCGTGGGCGTACCGGATTGAGCACGGTGAATCCGTCAACTATGTGATCCTGCTAGTCGGCGGCATTGCCACGATATGCTTCCTGTTCCAGCTCGTGTTCCTGATCGTGGTGCGCACGAAAGTGTCCGCACAGCTGAAGAACCTTGGAAAGCCTGCAGCAGACAATCCGCTGGGTCGAGTTCTCCTTGCGTTCAAAGGCGACGCCAGCAACATCGAACAGGACGCCGATGTCGCGGAACTGCGAATCGCCGAGGCCGTGTTCCGTGAAGTTCCCAAGCTCGAGCGTTTCCAGGCGATGTTGCGCCTTGCCGTTGCCGCGGGTCCATTGCTGGGTCTGATTGGTACGGTTCTCGGCATGATCCTGACCTTCCAGAGCATCACCGAATCCGGGTCCAGCGATCCCAAACTGATGGCTGAAGGTATCGGTGCGGCAATGATCGCGACTGTACTCGGCATCGGTATCGCTATCCCGCTTTTGTTCGCGAACGCACTCTTGACGTCCCTCTCCAAGGGGATCACTCAAGTGATCGAAGAGCAATCCGCCGGCATGCTGGCCGAAAGCATCGAGAGGACCCGTCGTGGCTGATTTTCCGCTGTTTAGCGGGCTGATCCATCTCCTGGCGGATGGAGGGCCCTGGGTAGGCTGGATTTTTGCCAGCGGGGTCCTCATGTGGGGCCTGACGATCGAGCGCTATTGGTACTTCTCGCGCGTGTTGCCAGCGGAGGCGTCGATCGCACAAAAAGAATGGCTTGCCCGTACGGACAAAAGTTCCTGGTGTGCGCGGCAGATCCGGCAGGCCATGATCTCTCGCATCAATCAGAACATGAGCGTTGGCTTCCCTGTTCTGCAGGTGTTGGTGCCCATGTCGCCGCTACTCGGCCTCGTCGGAACCGTATCGGGGATGCTCGAGGTATTCGAC
>JBILEG010000006.1:0-23233 GCA_044352225.1 Pseudomonadales bacterium
TCGGCAGGGGGCTGTGCTGCGCCGACGTTTGGCGCGCACGGACCGGAGGGAATTCGGATTGGCGAATACCCGGCGTTTCACTGCGATGAAGCGGCGGACTCGGTCAAATCGGGGGCTGGACACCTGAAGGGGCACCGGGCGTCAGCCGCCCGGGAGGGTTGGATTCGGTCGGGGAGGGGCTTTATCTTTCTTATACCCCATTAACAGCCTCACCGAGGTAGATCGCACGTCCGTCACCCAACTGCCCTGCCCAATGACCAAACTGGTGGCCACCATAAACTGTGGCGTAAGGTTCACTGCCGGGAAACACGCCGTTGCCGCCCAACGCGTTGACGACTTCTGAACTCTGCATCATTGTGGCATTCAGTCCCAACTCGTCGGCCATCTCCTGCGAGTAGGCGATGAGCCTTGGTGCGGCGACTGGTGTTGGCATCACCGGCGACCAGACCGCACCTTTCACTTGGCGCGTGGTGTTCGATGTTTCTGGGTCACCGGGGAGTTCGCGGCGGAATTGGTTATCAAAGGTCAGCACGGCTGGGGAAGCATCAAGCGTAAACCTGAATTATGGGGCCGTTGCCCGATGCTTGACTGACTTACCGCACAACTTAACCGACTACGCCCGGTTCACTTCAGACCTGAAACCACCCATCCCTGACCCAACCGGCTGCCTAAACTTTGTAGGCCGGATGCAGCCGCCGTTTGTCCGGCGAGTGCCGCATCCTTCTACTAGGTTTGATCAGTCGATAAAGCTGCCACATTCGATTCTTCAACAAAATGCGCGATCGCTGCCAGTGGTTTCCTCGTGATACTCGGCACCCGCGCGCCATCGGCGGGATACCCCACCACCAGCAACAAGAAAGGACGCTCGTTATCCGGACGACCAAGGATTTCATTCAGAAACGCCATCGGGCTTGGCGTGTGTGTGAGGCTGGCGAGCCCGGCGTGATGCAACGCCGCGATCAACATCCCGCTGGCAATACCGACCGAATCCATCGGGTAGTAGCGTTTTATGCGTTTGCCCGCATCATCAAAACCGTAGGCCTCATAGAAAATGGCGATAAGGTAAGGGGCAACTTCTAGAAAGGACTTGTCTGCATCGGTTCCAAGTGGCGCGAGTGCCTCCAGCCATTCATCGGTCGCTCGGCGTTCATAGAACTCGGTTTCCTCAGCTTCAGCTGCGAATCGTATGCGTGACTTCATTTGCGCATCACTCACAACCACGAAGTGCCAAGGCTGTTGATTGGCACCAGAAGGTGCGGTACCCGCAGTGCGTATGCATGTTTCGATCAACTCACGGGCCACCGACCGTGGGGAAAATTCCCGCACAGTGCGTCGTCCGCTCATCTCGGCGTAAAACCCTCTGGCACGCTCAAGCATGGCATCGGAAGGATGCTCGATGAAGTTGAGGGGAATAGAATCGTGCGGTTTCAATTCGGTCTCCTGAGACGATGTTTTTCCACGGCGAAAACCGCAGGGTAGTTCGATTTCGGGGTTAGCCTGCAATTGAGGGGGTGACTATTTCCATACCGTTCTTGCCAAACGCATGAGATTACCGCCCAAGATCGAACCGAGGTCCCCCTCGGCGTAGCCCCAAGAGAGCAGGATCTCCACAACCTCTTCAAGCTGCTCGGGTGCAACCAGACGTACACCCTTTTCATAGCCGAGTTCTGGCGGAAACGTGTGGGCCATCTTCGCCACATAGTCATCCAGTTCCTGTGTATCGAATACGTAATCAAGGCCGATGGCCACGTGCTGCGGGCCGACGACTTGAACGACATGGTCAATATGTCTGGCGAATGTTTTGCTGGTGTTATCGTTTTTGCCGAGAAAGCTGCCAATCCCATTGATGCCCACAACGCCGCCGGTTGCTGCGCAGCCAAGAATAAGATCGTCGGGAATATTGCGCGGATGCGCATGCAAAGCGCTCGGATTGCTGTGCGAAAAAATCACTGGCTTGGTAGCGACTTCCAACACCTCTCGCGCGGTCCGATGGCCCGTGTGGCTACAGCAGACGATCATGCCCACACGCTCCATTTCGGCGATCACTTCCCTTCCAAACGAGGTAAGACCACCGTCATCGTCCTGACACCCTCCGCCCAAGCGGTTGTTGTTGTTATAGGCTAGCAGCATCCACCGCACGCCGAGGTCGTAATACAGCTGAACTAGGCTTGGCTGGTCGGCAATGGCATTTCCGCCTTCGATATCAAAACCAACCGCAAGCCGACCAGTTTGATGGGCGAGCTCTATATCATCGACACTCGTGATGAGTACATATTCGCTCTGGCGCAATTTTAGCCAGTGACGAATGCTCGCGAGGGTGCGAATGTGCTCTTCGATGCCCATATCGCCAAAACCGATATTGAGCATGACTGCATCCACACCGGCTACCCGATAGCGCTGTAGCTGGGGCAAGAAAGACGTATCGTGCGGACGCATTACCGGCATACAGCCGTGGTTATCCCAAACGATACTGTTGCGCAGCACCTGCGCTGCGCTGGTCATCTCAATGTTGGACGTTGTGACCAAACTCATATGTGCACACTCTTGTTCGCCCGCCCGGCGGTGGCCGAGAAGCGGCTCACGGTGAACGCAAACGGCAAGGTGGTGTACCTGCTCAAGACACCGTACCGGGATGGAACCACGCACGTCGTCTTCGAGCCGCTGGACTTCATTGCAAGGTTAGCGGCGCTGGTGCCGAGCGCACCGCCGATGCGCGCGGCGGCATCGGCCGCAAAGCCCACCCCGGGCTCGTGCGAGAGGGCGTAGAGCGGGAGACTCCCCGTCTCTTCGATGATGCGGAAATACGGCAGCGCGAAATCACCGGGGATGCCGAAGATCTGGCGGGCACCGTTCGCTTTAAGCGCCTGGAGCAGCGATTGCGTGAGGTTCATGGGCAGCGCTCCGGTGCACGACATCGTGGGCGCGTTATCGCGCGTCTCGTGCCGCTCCGGCTCCTGCCCACTGGAGCGAGAAGGGCAGGCACGGGGGCAGTGAGGACTCGGGGCAGACGCAGACAAGGAGCCCGGGATCAGCCAGGGGGCGCCATCCCGAACCGTCGCAACAGCGCATCCGGATCCGGCTCCCGTCCGCGAAACGCGCGGAAAGCCTCGATGGCGGGGACGGTGTTACCCCTTTCGAGCACCTCGGTACGCCAGCGTTTGGCGACCTCCGCGTCGTAGAGTCCGCCAGGCGAGGAGGTGAAAGTCTCCGCGGCATCCGCTGCGAGCAGATCGGACCAGAGGTAGGTGTAGACCCCTGCGGAGTACTCACCGGTGAAGATGTGCACCGCATGCTGTACATGCAGCAGCGGATCGACGGCGCGTGGCATGCCGAACTCGTCCATCACCTCGCGCTCGACTGCCACCGCATCAATGGATCGGCCATCGGCAAGCAGGTGCAGTCGCATGTCCACCAATGCGGTCGCGAGGTACGGCAACGTGACGCTGAACACGCGATCGAAGGCAAGTGACCGCTCGAGCCCCTCGATCATCGCATCGGGCATGGGCTCGTCCGTGCTGACATGCCGCGCGTGTTTGCGGAGCGTGTCGCGGTCGGCCAACCAACGCTCGTTCAGGAGCGAAGGCACCTCGATGAAATCCCATAGCGCACCGAGACTGCCGAGTGAGGGATAGCGCGCGGTGCCGGAGAGCATGTGCAGCGCGTGACCGAACTCATGGAAGATCACGTTCGCACGCTCCCACTCGAGCAGCGCGGGGCCTCCGTCGGCCGGCCTCTGCACCGCCGAATGCAGCGCCACCAGAGGCAGATCGTGACCGTCGTATCCCGCTTGGGGCCGGTACTGCGCCGCCCACGAGGAAGGGCCCTTCCCTTCCCGGGCAAACAGGTCCATCCACAGCACGCCTGCGACCGCGCCGTCGCGGCGGACCTCGTAGACGCGGATGTCGGGAGATACCACCGGGACTCCTTCGATCCTGTGGAATTCGAAACCGAGCACGCGGCCTGCAGCGTCGAACATCGCATCGATCACACGGTCGAGTGGCAGGTATGGCCGGATTGACTCAGCGTCGAAACCGAAGGTTTTTTGACGGTACTTCTCTGCGTAGTAGAGCCGGTCCCAGGGTTCCAGCGTGATGCCAGGCTGCTCCGCATCGGCGATTTCCTGCAAGGCGACGAGTTCCGTGCGCGTCACGGCAAGCACGCTCTTCCAGTGGCGTTCGAGAAGTGCCATCGCAGCCTCAGGCGTGCCGATCATCCGCTCTGCAGTCTGCCAGTGCGCATAGCTGGGAAAGCCGAGCAGCTGCGCTTTCTCCCCGCGCAGGTGCAGGAGCTCGTCGAGCACGGGTCGGTTGTCGAGTTCGCCGGCGTTGGCGCCACGCCCGACCCACTTCCTCCACACTTCCTCGCGCAGGCTGCGCGAGTTCGCGTGTGTCAGCACCGGCCATACCGCAGGCCGCGACATGGGGATAAGCCATACGCCGGGGAGCTTGCGCGCCTCGGCAGCCGCCTTCGCCGCAGCAATACGATCCGGCGGGAGACCCGCGAGCTCGGTCTCGCTGCGCACGACCACCGCGAGCTGCGACTCTTCCTGCAGCGTGTTGGCGGACTGCTTTGCCTGCAGCTCGGAGATGCGCGCATGGATGGCGACAAGGCGTTGCTGCGCGACGGCATCGAGCGCCGCACCCGCGTGCACGAAGCGCCGATACGTTACCTCGACCAGCCGACGTGCCTCGGCGCTCGGAGCAGAACCCGGCAACGTCTCATGGACAGCCTTGATACGCCCGAAGAGCGCGGGCTCGAACACGATACCGTCCTCGAGCTGCGAGCGCAGCGGCGCGAGCCGGGCCGCGAGAGCGGCGATCGATGGCGTACTGGCCGTAGAGCGGAAGATCGTAAAGAGCGCATCCACACGCGCGAGCGCAGTGCCCGACCGCTCGAGCGCGAGCACGGTGTTGTCGAAGGTCGGCGGTGCCGGGTTGCCGGCGATGGCTGCCACCTTGCGCCGCTTGGCGTCCAAGGCCTCGCGGTAGGCCTTTTCGATCAGTTCGGGCGTGGCCTGGTCAACCGGTGGCACGCCGCCGTAAGGCCCGGGCCATCCGCTGCCCAACGTTGTCGTAGTTGGCGCAGCCCCGGCAACCGGGCTGACTTCACGCGCGATGCGCCGCAGGGTCTCGATCACGAACTGCGGCGTCTCGCTCACGAATCCGTGCCCCGTACCCTCGGGCGTATAGATGCGCGTACTACGCGAAGACGCGGCGAGATAGCGCTCGCGGGAGTGTGCAAGGAACTCGGCAAAGCGCGTGGCCTGCGCCGGGTCACCCGTAACCGACTGTGCATACGGGAGCGTCGTCGAATCCTCACCGGGGGCAACGAGGTAGACCGGCAGCTTGCCGAGTTCGCCGTCGTAGACGACGGTGTCGAAGGCACGCTCCGCGAGCCCCTCCGGCGTGAGCTCACGGTAGATCGACGCGCCGGCGAAACCTGCACGGGCGCGCTGCTCCAGTGTGAGCACTACCTCGAATGGCGAGGAATTCGCGAGCGTCGGCGTGTCACCTGGCGTACGTGACGAGGGCTCGCCCAGCTGCGGCGTAGCGCCGTAGAGACCAAAGATGACGCGAAGCCCTTTCACCAGGTCCATGGCCCCTATGGATGCAAGCGTTGTGCGGTCAATCCCGTAGAAGAGCACGTCGAGCGGCGTGGGATCGAGCAGCACCACAGCAGCGGTGCGATCAGGACGGCGACGCGCGATGTTGGCAGCGAGCAACCCGCCGAAGGAGTGTCCCGCGAAGATGAAGGGGCCCCTCTCGCCGGCGGCATCCAGAGCGGCGATCACCTCGTCGGCTTCACGCGCGGTGGTGCGCGGAAACGGACCTGCATCACTCCAGCCAGTACCGAAGCGGTCGAGGAGGATCGAACGGAATTCCCCCTTCACCCCGTCATGCAGGGGCTTGTGCGCCCATGCGCCCACGTGCCCGCCGGGGAACCACACGATCGCATGCGCATCGCGCGGGCCCTCGGCAAATACATGCATACGTTGACCTTCCACCTGCACCAGCGTGCCCGGGGCGGGATACCGCGAGTCAACGCCCGCCACACGCACCAGATGCGAGGCCGCGCCGATGGCGAGCAGGAACCCCAGAGCCGCGCAAAGTGCGCCCGGAAGGCGGATCCACGGGCGCACGGCATGACGCCACGCGAGCAAACCGGTGCCAAGCAGGAACAGGGCGATCAGCAGCCCGCTGTACTCATTTGAGAGCAAGCCGAAAAGAAAGTCCGTCAAGGTGCCCCCGCAGTCTTTAGCCAACCGTCCAACGCCACGTCCAGCAACGGCAGCGGCAGCGGTCCGGCCGCTATCAGCGCGTCATGGTAACGACGCAGATCAAAGGCTGCGCCGAGGGTGGCCTCGGCACGCGCACGCAGTTGCCGAAACTTCAGGTTACCGGGCTGGTAGGCAAGCGCCTGCCCGGGCAGGGCAATGTAGCGGTCGATCTCGCTCTCCACCATCTCCGACGGAATCGCCACGTTTGCGCTCATGAAAGCGATAGCCATCTCACGGGACCAGCCGAGCGCATGGATACCCGTATCCACGACCATCCGAACAGCGCGCCACATCTCCATGTTGAGCCGCCCGAAGTGGTCGTGTGGCGTGTCGTAGAGCCCGAACTCGATGCCGAGCAGCTCGCAGTACATGGCCCAGCCCTCGATGCAGGCGGTGTATTTCGCGGCACCGTTGCGCCGGAACTTCGGAAGGTGTTCCAACTCCTGGATCAGGGCGATGTGCATGAGGTGCCCAGGCCAGGCCTCGTGCAAGGAAAAGCTCGGGTGGAGGTATGTCGGGCATTTCCCGGGCTGTGCGTTGACCCAGAACACTCCCGGCGCGGAGCAGTCGGCGGGCCCCGGCTGCGCGTAGGCCGGTGGAAGGCTGTTGGCAAAGCCTGAGGGGATGGCTTTTACACCGTAGGTAATGCGCGGGAGACGCCCGAAGCCGCGCGGCAGTTCGAGGTCGATTCGCTTGCAGAGCGCGCGGACCCGATCGAGCAGCGCCGCTTCACTCTCGCAGCGGAACTGCGGCGCCTGCTGCAGCCAGTGGCGGTATCCCTCCAGATCATCACCGAAGCCCGCCTCGCCTGCGATCAGGCGCAGTTCCCCCAAGATGCGTTTGACCTCGGCGCGACCGAGCGCGTGGATCGCGCGGGCGTCCTCGTCCAGTGTCGTGTAGTAGCGGACGAGGAGTTGGTAGAGCGCCTCGCCCTGCACGTCATCGCGAAGTGCGATCGAGTCACGTGCATCGGCGGCGAGCGTCTCGCCAATGTACGCCGCATGAGTACGAAAGGCGGGCATGATCTCCTCGGCGATGAGCGCGCATGCGCGGTCGGCGTGAACGGCAATCTCCCGGACTGGCGCCGCGCCCAGCCGCCGGAAAGGCCCGAAAAACGGCGACTCTGCGGGATCCTCACAGAGATTGCCGCGCACGACCGCTGCGGCTCTTGTCAACACGAGACGCGGATAGCGGAAGCCCTTTTCATGTCCTGCCGCGAGGCTCGAACGCATATCGGCGAGAAAGGCGGGAATCTGCGCGAGGCGCTCCACATAGCGCACAGCCGACGCCGCCGTAGACACCTGTGCGGTGTTGGCAAAGTAAACGAGGTTGAAGTCGGGGCCCGCGGGAAAGAGCGAGGGTCGCAGGTGTGCGCCAAGCGCATGGAAATCGAGGATTGCCCTCAGTTCGCGCCCCATCACGGCATGGGTGACACGCGCCTGCAGATCCGATGGTGGCGCAATGACGTCGAGTTCCGCCAGCAGCGCACGGGCGCCCGCAGCGCGACGATCGTGGTCAGCGGGCGACTCGCGGAACAGCACCGCACCCTCCACCGCCTCCCCTGCCAGCACGGCAGTAAAGGGCTCTTCCGCTCGAAGGAAATCCCAGTAACGGGCTGCAAGGCTGTCGAGCATGATGGACTGCAACTCGCTCACGGGCTCATCTCGGTGAGTGAACCGCCGGTTGTCGTCTCGCCAGCCGGGCAACAATGGCGCGTTGCGCTCGCTCGTCGATCGGCATGCGCAGGATCAGCGGGACGCAGGCGAGCGACAACAACGCCGGCAACACCGGGAAGGCGATCAGCAGTCCGATCGTACCGCTGCTTTCCTGTGTACCTTGTCGCGGGTCGAAGCCAAGTGCACCGGCAACGCCAAGCGCGAGCGCGATGCCAAAACCTTCGACACCTTTTTCCACCATCGTCTGGACAGAGGAATACGTCGCGGTGAAATCGCGCCCGAACTTCCAGCGCCCGTAGTCCGTGATGTCCGCAAGCATTGCCGCTGGCACGACCACCCCCACCGACGACAACGCGAAAATGCCCAGAGAGAGAGCGATCAGCACAGGCTGCCCGGCCTCCCCCGCCGGCACGAGCAGGTGCAGCAACAAGAACACGGGAGCAAGCCCGTAGGCGATCGCCCAGGTGCGCGCCTTGCCGATGCGCCGCGAGAGCGCGGTCCACACGGGCATCATGAGCGCGCCTAGTGGCGTGCCGAGCACGAAGAGCAACGCGAGCGCGCCCGGGACGCCCAGGTGCCCACCCACGAAGAAGAACATCATCCCCGACACACAGCCGCCGCTTAAGCCCCCCAGCGCGAAGGTCGCCAGGAACAGCAGCAAGGGCCGGTTGCCAATGAGCGCGGGCCAGGCGGCACGCAGCGAGGGTGTTTCCGTCGAGAGGCACACACGCCCGCAGGGCACGCAGGCCGCGGCGATGAGGGCCGTCGTGGGCAGGGCTACCGCCGCAAGGATGGCGGTTACGTGCAGCGTCTCCGGCGTGAACTCGGAAGTCTCGAACCAGGGCAGGAAGGGAATGCCGTAGAAGGCCATGAAACCAGCGAAACGCGCGAAGGTGCGCCAGGTCGCGATCCGCGTGCGCTCGTGGTAGTCCTGGCTCAATTCGGCGAGCCACGCGCGGTACGGTATCTCTGAAAGGGTCCAGCCCAGATAGGCGAGCAGGATCCAGAAGAGGAAGGATCCCGTGCTCACCTTCCCCGGCGGCACGTAAAGAAACCAGCAGGCAATGACCGCAAGCAGAGAGCCCGCAACCAGCCAGGGCTTGCGCCGTCCCCACCGGGTGGGAAAGCGGTCGGACAGATAGCCGATCAGCGGATCTGTCACCGCATCGAACACACGCGAGAGCACCAGCACGAACGCGATCGACGCGAGCGGGAGCCCGAAATGAGTGCCGTAGATGCCCTGGATCACGGCGCCCACGGGCCCGTGAATCAGCGCCTGCGAGAAGGCGGGTGCCGCATAGGCCGCAAGTACCGCGCGCGGCAGGCGGACGTCCGCCCCCGCGGTCATGCGTTGCTTCTCTCACATCCGCGGGCGCCGTACACGGTGTCTCAGAACATGGTGCGCAACTGCAGCCCGATGGTACGCGGCATCAGTCGCGTGGCCGGGCCCTGCGGGCCGAGGGCGTAGGGCGACACGGCATCGTCCTCGTCATTCAGGTTGTCGGCAAACAGGTATGCCGCCCAGTGCGCGGCCTCCAGCCCGACGCGCAGATCGATGGAGGTGATGGCCTGCCCGGGTTCGGCGAAATTCAGTTCGTCCGTGCGCTTGGCATTGTTCTGCATACCGGCGTAAACGAAACCGTCCATGCCGTCGAGCAGGGGCCACCGGTAAGTGGCCGAGGAGGCAAAGGTGGTCTTGGGAACCTCGGGGATGCGATCGCCGTCCAAGATGTTGATGCCTGTGACGTCATCCGTGAATTCGGCATCCGTGTAGGCAGCGCTCAGGTTGAAGGTAAGGCCTTTCAGCGGCATCAGCGTGAGGCCGACCTCGGCGCCACGCGTTTGCGCCGAGCCACCGTTGACCAGCGCACGCACCTGCGGCGAGACCGCGACGGGCACCTGCAGCTTCTTCCAGTCATTGTGGTAGATCGCGGCTTCCACCAGTGCGCGGCCGTCCATGAAAGTACTCTTCACGCCGAGCTCGTAGCTCCAGAGGTTCTCGGGATCAATGGCGGAGGGTATGGACAAACCGCTCAGCACCGCGAGACCAAGCGAGATGGCCGGCTGCGCCTGCCCGCTGCGGAAGCCCTTCGCGACGTTGGCGTAGACGGTCCAATTCTCGGCCGGCCTCCAGGCCACGTTGAAGCGGGGGTTGAAGGTGTCGAACTTCACGTTGTAGGCGCCATCGAAGGTGGGGTCCACGCCCTGGATGAGTCCGAGCAGGAACGGATCCACCACCTCCGCATAGTCGAGTTTGTCCTCGAAGTAGCGACCGCCGACGGTGATGTCGACGGCTTCGTCGAGCACTGTCCAGGTCAGTTCACCGAAGGCCGCCCAGGCCTTGCTCTCCATGTCGATGTCCTGGGTGAAGAAGAAGGCCGGCAGCGCCGCATAGGTATCCCGCTCGGTCTTGCGGAAATAGAGGCCTGTGGACCACCGCAATGCGCTGTCGGTATCGGAGACGAGCCGTACCTCCTGGCTGAAGACATCCTGCCCGGTCTCGTTCAGGAAATCGAAAGTACCGGCGATCCAGGTGATCGAATCGTCCTGGTAATCGAGCCAGCTGGAGGCGCTGACGAGGTTCACGCCACCGAAGTCATAGCGGACGGTGGCGCTGTACAGGTCATACTCGACGTCGTAGGTGGCCGCAGGGTCCGCAGTGGTACGGTCATCCCGCGCGAGGCCGTCGCCTGTGACGTCTTCCTCGTTGTGCCACCAGCCGAACACAACGTCCAGACGATCGGTGGGCGCGATGCGGAGCTTGGCGCGGTAGTTGTCGATGTCGCGCTCGTTCTGGTCGTCCTCGCCGGTGGTGACGTTGTCGATCCAGCCTCCGGTTTCCTCGCGGGAGCCAACGATGCGCAGCGCCGCAAGGTCTTTGGCGATCGGCATGTTCAGCATGCCCTTCACGGCGTAGTTGGAGCCGCCGTCTTTGACGTTCGCGCCCGTGAGATCGAGGTTGCCCGCGAAGCCTCCGAGATCCGGGTCCTTGGTGAGGAGCCGGATGGTGCCGCCGATAGAGCCGTCACCGTAGAGCGTGCCCTGCGGCCCGCGGAGCACCTCGATGCGGTCGAGATCGTAGGTGCGCACGTCCGGCACCTGCGTGTTACCAATCAGCGAGAAGGGCAGCTCGTCCAGGTAATACCCGACCGGTGCGTTGCCGAACGTGGAGTTGATGCCGCGGATCTGGATGTTCTGTGTGCCGGACTGATCATCGACGATGCCCACACCCGGCGCCGTCTGGATAAAGTCGGAGAGCTGCACCGCGCCGCTGTCGACGATGGACTGCCCGCTGAAGGCAGTGATCGACAGAGGCACATCAATCAGGCGCTCGGTACGCTTTTGCGCCGTGACGGTTATCTCCTCGATGGAGGTGGGCGCTTTTCCTTGCGTTGCCTGCGCAAGCGCCAGACCCGGCGCGGCAACGAAGGCCGCAAGTGCGCACCGGGAGATCAGTTTGCCAGTCCGCAGATCAAGTGCACGCATCAGAAAGCCCTCCGCGACAGGTGCCTGCGAGGATTCTTGCACCGGGCCCGGGGCGTGCATCGGGCGCGCGTCACTAAGAATCGGGAGAGCGTCACTCTCGCTCGCGAGACTCGGGACGCAGCCCGGGGTGCGTCACGCCCAGAGGTGACCGCGCGGGACGAGGCACCTCGGAGGGGAGTATCCCGAAGCGGAGCCGGAAGGCCTTGCTGAAACTCCCTGCATCCGTGTAGCCAGCCTCTTCCGCCACCTGCCCGATGCGACAATCGGGATCTGCCAGCCGCGCACGCGCCCGCTCGAGCCGAAGCTCACGGTGGTAGTCGCCGACCGTCTTGCCGATCACGTGCCGGAAACCCAGCGCGAGCTTGTTACGGTTCAGGCCGACACGACGCGCGAGGTCGTCCAGGGACGGCGGCTGCCGACTCGCGTCGAGGATCTCACGCGCCTGCTGAAGGCAGAGGATATCGTGCCGGCTGAGGCGCAGCGCGGGTGCGGAATCCTGCTCGGGAAAGCGCAGGCGGTCGAGCGCGAGGCAGACGAGTTCAACGACCTTGGCACGCATGTACAACGGCTGCAGGCGGACATCGACGGGCGGCGAGAGCAGCGAATTCGCAACGATCGACATCTCGGGACTCAGATCGCCCGCATACCAGAGCGCAGCCTCCGGATCGCCCTCCTCGACACGGCGCAGCATATCGGGGAGCTCCGCATCCACACCGCGCAATTCGCGGCTGATGAACGAGGGCTTGCAGGCGACACCCACCGTGCGCCAGTTCTCTCCGAGGACCTCGCGAGCGCCGCTCGAGGCCGTGGCAGATGCCGTGAACAGGAAACTCTGACCACCCATGATGCGGGTGCGGCCGTCGGGCGCGCATTCGCGGCTCAACCCCTCGAGCCGGAAGTGCAGGTAGCACCAGCCGCGGAAATCGAATTCCCAGCGCTGCGCATGCGCCCACGCAGGCACAGTGTGCATATCGGAGCGGGAGAGCATGAGATCCGGGCCGAGATGCACCACCTCATGGCGCCCGAGATCCGGTAAGCCTTCCGCAGCGCGCGTCTGCGGATCGAGGCTCCGCAGCCCCTGTCCGGGAAGATAGAGGGTTTCGAGACCATTCACCGCCGCTGCAGCACTGGCCTGCAGATCAGTGATCGACAGCCGCACATCGACGGCGGGAGACGCGGACTGATGGCCCTGCACGCTGGCGCCCCGGTGCGAGGAAGTTGGCAGGATATTCGGGGCTACACGCGCGACGGGTCAAGCGTACGCGCGCACCGTGTACTCAACGGGGTGCGTCCTGTACCCGTCGCGCTACGCTCAGCCAGTTCCCGCCGACGATGGAGCTCACGGCCTTTTCCGGGTAACCGCGCGCGAGGAGCGCCGCCACCAGAGCCACAAAGGTTTCCGGCGGCGCGAAGCGGGACGTGTACTGCGCCACCTGCTCCGCGCCGAAGGTCTCGCGCAGGCTGTGCAGGTAGTCGATGACTTCCTGCTGGTCATAGACGTAGTCGAGCGAGATGCCCACGTGCTCGGGCCCCACGATCTGCACTATGTGATCGATATGCCGGGCCATCAGTTCGGCATAGTCCTCGCCAGCACCGAGGAAATCTCCCACGCCGTTTACGCCCACCACGCCACCGACAGCAGCGCAGGCACGGATCAGGTCGTCGGGAATGTTGCGCGGGTGCGGGTGCACTGCGCTTGCATTCGAATGCGAGAAGATCACCGGACCTCCCGCGGCATCGATCACCTCACGCGCGGTGCGGTGCCCGGTGTGCGAGCAGCAGACCATCATGCCCACGCGCCGCATCTCCGCGATCAGGGCCCGGCCATGCGGCGTAAGCCCGCCGTCCTCGTCGAGGCAGCCTCCACCGGAGGCGTTGTTGCGGTTGTAGGCGATCAGCATCCAGACCACGCCGTGCTCGCGCAGCTGTGCAATCAATCCCTGATCACCCGCATCGAACGGCGCCAGTCCTTCCACATCGAACATCACTGCGAGCCGGCCACTCGCACGGGCATGCGAGATGTCGTCGACATGCGTGGCCAGCAGGTAGCGGTCCGGGTTTGCGAGCACGTACCGGCGGAAGGCCTCGAGGTTGGCGAGGTGCTCCTCAAGGCTGATCGGCCCGAAGCCGATGTTCAGCGTCACCGCATCGACGCCGCTCGCGCGGACACGCTCGAGTTGCGGCAGGAAGCTCGTATCAGACGGGCGCAGCGGCATGCAGGCGTGGTTGTCCCACACCGTGATGCCCGCGAGAAGCGCACGGGCGCGTCGCAAGGAATCAGTGTCCATGGCGCAACTCCGCGTCGAGGAAGGTCCGCACGGGCGGCACGACCGCTGCAGGATCAAGCCCCACCGCATGATCGCGGCCCTCGATCAGCAGGACCTGCCAGCCCGCAGCCTCCAGTTCCTGCCGCCGCGCGCGCAGCATGCTTGCATTGCGCAGCAGGTGGCGACCGGCATACACGTCGCCCTCTCCTCCCGCATAGACGAGGCGCGGGCAGCGTATCCGCACAAGGGCCTGCCCCTCGTCCCAACCGGCCATGCTCCGACCGTAATGGACCCACTGCGCGTACTGCGCGGGCGAGCGCAGCACCATGTGCGAGGACGCGGGGGGATCCGCCATCTGTTCCTCGGCGGCGGCGAGGAGATCCGCATACTGCGCGCCGAGCGGCGGCCATCCGCCGATGACCAGCGCGGTCAGCCGGTCCGTGCGCGTCGCAAGCTGTAGTCCCGCATTAGCGCCCCAGGAATAGCCCCAGTACGCAAATCTTGAGAACCCTGCGGCATCCGCCACGGCCAGAAGGTCACGGCACACCTGCTCCGCAGTCAGATCCTCGGGGCGGGTCTCGCGGCTGCGGCCGATGTTGGGATAATCCAACAGCAGCACGCGCCAGGCGTCCGTGAGGCCAGCAAGAAACCCGTCTTTCACTGCAGCCGCTTCGTCACCGAAGATCTCCGCGTGCGAGGCCATCAGGGGAAAACCGAGCAGCAGTGGCTCGCCACTGCCGTGCACCTCGTAGTAGACGCCGGATACAGGATCGAGCGGCACGGAAGACCTCATATTCGGAAAGACATCCGTATGGATTTTTGCACCGGGTCACTGCACGGAATCGGGCAGCCGTCACTCTGATTCGGGCTGGCGTCACGCCGGCGCGGGACAGCCGCCGAAGACCCGGGTTTCGCAGCGGTCGCTGCACGAGCGGCCTTGTCATGCGCGACCAGTTCCCACTGCTGAGCTCAGTCAACGCGATTCCACAATACCCCCAACCCCGGCGCCCGCACCACTACCTCATCGCCGGATCGCAGATAGGCGAACGGATTCCAGAGGGTTGCCGGATGGAACAACACGCCTTCCGGAGGCCCCGTGAGAAGGATGGTCCCGGCGGGAATGGCGTCACAGCCCGTCAAGCGGACCGTCTGCTCGCCTTTGTGGTAGTCCTGCGTGCACGCGCCCAGCGCACGCGCAGCAATTTCCGCAGGCGGCCAGATCATGAGCGCGGCAGATGTGCGCTGGCGCAGCCGGCGATTGAAGGAGAGCTCAAGCGCCACCGACGCATGAAACGCGCTGCCCTCACTGGTGATCACCAGGAACGGGCCCAGCGGCCTCATGCCAGGACCGCCTTTTGCCCCCGTAAAACCGGTGGTTCCCATGGGCTGATCGAAATCCAGATCCCGCACCAGGGACCAGCGATCCGTGAAATCGCTGCAGAGCATGTAACCGAATTGCGCTGGCCGCTCCGGACGAACCGGTGTCAGCGCCACCGCGCAGAGCTCTGCCTCGTAGTCGAAGCGGCCGCGCCGTGTGACGGGCGCATTCGCGTGAAATCGCAGGAAGAAGCGATGACACTGATCGACGCACACGAATACGGCAACGTCACCTGCCTTTTCACGCGCGATGGCGAAGCGGCGCGTTACTTCACCGACAACATCAAGGTGGGCATGGTGGGTGTGAACGTGGTGCTGCCGGTGCCGGTGGCGATCCACAGCTTCGGCGGCTGGAAGCGCTCGCTGTTCGGTGATCTCTATGCCTATGGCCCGGACTCGGTGCGCTTCTACACGCGCCGGAAGACCATCACGCAGCGCTGGCCGAGCGGTGGCGTGCGGGACAAGGCGCAGTTCGCGTTTCCGTCGAACGGGTGAGGTATCCGCCTGTTTCGCTGATGGCACTGGTGCTACCATTTTTTTACCTGACAACCTGTTTTCGGGAGGCAGCCATGGCGGCGATGGTCAAAGATCTCGAGATCCAGGCATTGCAGCTAACGCCACGGGAACGCGGCGAACTGATCCACCGCCTGATCGTGAGCCTCGATGGCCCACCGGAAGGCACGCCCGAGGCGATAGCCAGCGCGTGGGGCGACGAGATTGCCCGGCGCGTGGCCGACATGGAAGCAGGACGCACGCAATGGATTCCGGCAGACGAAGCCATGTCGAGGATTCGTGCCCGCATCGGTGCCGCCAGATCGCTGCATGAGGGCTGAGCTTTCCGGCCAGGCACTGGCCGACTTCGACTAAGCAATCGACTGGTACCTTCACGAACTTGCGTTTGATGCCGCGTCTGACTTCGCCAATGAATTCGACGATGCGCTGGCATTGCTCGCGGCGTTCCCGGAGTTGGGCATTTCAGGCCGATACGAAACGCGCGTGCTCACCCTGCGGAAGTTTCCTTACTCTTTGATCTATCGCGTAGTGCAGGGCCACATTCGCATCATCGCTGTGGCGCACCACAGCCGACGGCCGGGATTTTGGGCGGGGCGGCGGTAAAAGTCCTTTTGGGCGCGAGTCCGCCACCGGCTGGACCCGCTGACCACCGCGGCACTTCGCGAGGATGCGCGGGTACATGCCTGTTCACGCGCGACGGCGAAGCGGCCCGTTACTTCACCGACAACATCAAGGTGGGCATGGTGGGCGTGAACGTGGCGCTGCCGGTGCCGGTGGCGATCCACAGCTTCGGCGGCTGGAAGCGCTCGCTGTTCGGTGACCTGTACGCATACGGCCCGGACTCGGTGCGCTTCTACACGCGGCGTAAGACGATCACGCAGCGCTGGCCGAGTGGTGGGGTGCGGGACAAAGCGCAGTTTGTGTCTCCGCCGAAGCAACGCGCGAGGCGACGTGCGGTCGATCCCCGCGCAAGAGTTCAAGTCGGTTCCCTCACGGTGAGCAGGAGCGGAGCGGCGGCACGGCCCGTGCGCCATCGATCGCCGAGCAGCAAGCCGCAGCGGCCGCGCATTATCCGCTGAGGCGGCTGGGCCGCCCGGACGACGCGGCGCAGTTGGCGGTGTTCTTGGCCAGTGACGAATCGTCGCGGATTACCGGTCAGGCCTTGGCCATCGACGGCGGCCTGACCATCGCCTGAAACCGCGCTCATGCTCGGGATCCGGCGAGGTGCCTCCGATATCCGAGCCTCGGTCGAACACTCAGGCTCGGCCCCGGGGGCTCAATCCGGTACGGCCTGCAGGTTGTCGTCGCTGTTGCGATCGATGCGCAGGTTGTAGGGGTCCACGCCCACGAAGGCCGGGCGCTCCGTCGTGAGCAGGCGGATCTCCTGCGTGCCGCTTTTGAGCGTCCTGCGCTCCATCGCCAGCACGGCGGCCGGCGAAAAACCCTTCTTGCCCGGCTCCACGCGGAATGCGCCCACCTCGAAGGCCTCCTCGAGCGGCGCCTCGGTCTCTTGCCCCTGTCCGTCGGCGTAGCGCTTGCGGGCCTCCACCGTGAAGCGTGTTTCGAAGCGTCCACCCGGCATTTCGCTCACGGCCGGATCCCGCGCCGCCAGGTCGTAGAGGGTGATCTTCTCGAAGAGATCCACGATCAACTGCTCGTGCTGCGGGCCGACCTCGGCGCGCAGCAGGCGAAGGAAGTCGCGGCTGTCCGGGTAGGGCGCCGCCTTGAAGGCGAATTCCCGGATCAGGCGCTGCAGTGCCCGGTTCACGGGCGCCTCGCCGACGATCTCCTTCAGGCCATACATCGCCACGGCGCCCTTGTTGTAGTGGATGTAGCCCTGGTTCTCCACGCGCGCGAGCGGCAGTTCCTCGAGCACTTCGGATCCCCGCGAGCGCAGGTAGCGATCGAGCTCGGTCTTCAGGAACTTGCGGATCTGCGCCTTGCCGTAGAGCTTCTCCATCACGAGCAACGCGGAGTACTGCGAGAAGGTCTCGGAGAGCAGCGTCATGCCCTGCTTGTTCGCCCCGATCACCTGGTGCGCCCACCACTGGTGCGCGATCTCGTGGGCGGTCACGTAGGTCACGAGATCGATCGTCTCGTCGCGCTCCTCCTCATTGAAGTTCTGGATGAATCCGATGCTCTCGGAGTAGGGCACGGTGTTGGCGAAGGACTGCGCGAAGTTCGCGTAGGCCGGGAACTCGAGGATGCGGGCCTGCCGGAACTGGTAGGGCGAGAAGCGTTCGCTGAAGACGCCGAGCGAGACCTTCATGGCATCCAGCATGCGCTGCACATTGTGCGTGTGCTCCGGGTGGTGGTAGACCGCGAGCGCCACCGGTTCCCCCTGCGGGCTGACCCAGGTGTCGGTCTTCACTGCGTAACGCGCCGATTGCAGCGAGAAGAAGTGCTGTATCGGTGCTTCCGTGCGTGTCACCACCGTGCGGCGGCCATCGGCGGTGGTGTCGCTCAGCGTCATCCCCGGCGCTACCGGCGTCTGGTCGGCATCGGTGCTGAGTCGGATATCCGCCATCACCCAGTCGCTGTCGGCGCGCAGGTAGTGGTGCGCGCGCGCGTCGTCGTCTTCGAGTTTCGCCGGCCGCAGTTCCGGCGCCAGACCATGCTTCCGGCGCTTGGCCCGATCCTGCAGGAACAGGTCGCGGCTCACGCCGAGCACGGGTGCGACTTCGGCGTTGTTGATGAAGCTGCCGTTGGCTACGAGGCGCGTCTGCGCATCGCTGTTTGGGAAGCCTTTCTCCTGCAGGCGCGTCGCGAAACGGAGGCTGCGCGTCTCGCCGGGCTGCAGGGGTTCAGTGAGGCGGTAGATCCGGAAGCCGAAGTCCTCGTAGCTCTTCTCCAGCACCGCACCGGGCATCTCCAGCTGCTCGATCTGCAGCTCCCGCGGCGTCTGGACATGCAACTCGGACACGGCCTTCAGGTGCCGGTTCTCCAGCGTGTAACTGCCGGTCGTCACGGCCACGCGCTCGCGCGGGTAGAGCGCGACGTCGAGGCTCACGTGCGTGATGGTCGGCTGCGGGGTTTTCTCCAGCGGCAGGAGTTGTTTCTCGGCCTGCGCCTGCAAGGCTTCGCGCTCCGGCGTGGTGATGTAGCGGTTCAGCACGTTGCTGTTGTAGTAGATGACCGCGCCGCTTCCGATCCACACCAGCGCCGCCGCTGCCATCAGCGCGCCCGCGGGCCCACGCAGCTGCCGCGGCGCCCGTGCCAGTCGCGGCCGAAGCCGGGTCTCGGCGCCGCGACGCCACAGCAGGTGTGCCCCCACCAGCAGCATCAGCGCGAAGGCGCTCCAGTAGAGCTGGTGCCAGGCGCGCGCCACCCAGAAGTGCCCCATGCCGTTCATGTCCGACAGCGGCACACGCGCCGTGTCGCCGAAGTTGTAGAGCTTGTGCTCGAAGCCCGTGGTGGCCAGCGCCACGCTGGCCACCAGATAGAGCAGCATCAGCGCCCAGCCTGCCGCTTTCGCAGGAACCAGCGTCTGTACGAAGACCGAGAGCACCGCCACCTGCATTGCGCTGATCAGCATCGGCAGCACGAACCACAGCACATAGGCCGTGAGCTGCAGCGCCGTGTAGCCCAGGTACAACTGGTAGAGCCCGGCGCCAAGCACACCGCTCAGCAGGGTGGCGAGCAGTACCAGGGTGATCGCCAGCATCTTGGGAACTACGAAGGTCCAGCTGGGTGCCGCGCTGGCGTCCACGATCTCGTGGATGCGGAACTCCCGGTCGCGCCACACGAGCTCTCCGCCGTAGTAGATCGCGATGATCACCGGGATGATCGAGAAGGCCCCGAACAGGGCGTCCACCATCGCCCGCGTGACCGGAAAGTAAGGGATGCCGCGCATTTCCCCGACGGTGCTGAAGGCGCCCAGCGCGTTGAAGAGCCCCAGCGCCAGCAAGACGCCGAAGGCGGGGCTGCGGAACACGAAGCCCATGTCGAGGCGCATCGTGGCCCAGAGCGGTGCCCAGACCTGTCCCGGCGAGGGTCTTGCGAGTGCTCTTGCGGCGGGCGCCGGTGCGTCTGCCCCTGCGGTGGCGGCGTTCGCGCGTCGGGTGGGGGGCTCCATGCGGAAGAGACCGTAGGCGAGTGCGAGGAGGCCCGCACCGATGCCGAGCCACAGCAGGCGGTTGTAGAGAAGGCCACCTTCGAGCGCGGGCAGTAGCGCGTTGCGCTCGGCCACCGTCCAGTACTTCGTGGCCTCGAAGAGCGCGCCGAGCGCGAAGGGGTCGAGCAGGCTCGCCCATCGCACCCATTCGGCCTCCTGCATCACCACCTGCGAGGCGGTGTACAGCACCAGGAAGCCGATCACCCCCACGTAGCACCACAGCATCGAGCGCGTGACCGTGGCGAGTGCGAAGAACCCTGCTGCCATCACCAGCACCGTCGGCAAACCGAACACGAAGAGCGCGTAGAGATAGTGCCCGGGCACGAAGGGACCGATCTTCTCCGCATCCTGCCACGGCATCACGCTCCCGAGCAGGACGCCAAGGGGCACGGCCGTCATGGTCAGGAAGGCGACCAGCGTGGCACCGCTGAAGCGCCCCAGCATATAGTCCCGTTTGCGAAGCCGCGTGGCGCGCAGGATCGGAGCGAAGCCGGTCTCGTCGTCACGCACCACCGCGTTTGCCACGAAGGCCGTGATCACGAAGATGCCGAAGAGATTCATGATCCCCACGGTCTGGAGCAGGGCGAAGGGCGAGTTCTTGAACACCTGCCCCACGCTGCCGATCTGGATCTGGTCGATCGTGCTGGCCGCGAAGGTGAGCAGAAAGAAAATCGCGTAGGTGACGCCGAAGAGCGGCGAGCGCAACTGGTAGCGGAGCTCGAAGGCGGCGATACGGGACAGCATGCGGCGTTCTCCTGCGGCGTCAGGCAGCGGCTGCGGCAGGGGCCTTCGCCCCGCGCGAGTGCGCCAGCGTGGCGAAGTACAGGTCCTCGAGGCTCCCCTCGACCGGTATGAAGTCCGGCTCGGGGCGGCTGTCGGCCAGCACGTGGATCACCAGCTGCCCCGCGCGCAGGCGGTGCGCGAGCACCTGCATCCGCGACTGGTACGCCCCCAGTTCTCGCGGCTCGATGCAGTGCCGCCAGACCCGGCCCTGGAGGCTGCGGGTGAGTTCCTGTGTCTCGCCCGTGAGCAGCACCTTGCCCTCGTTGATCACGGCCATGCGCGGGCAGAGGTCGCTCACGTCCTCGACGATGTGTGTCGAGAGGATCACCACCACGTTCTCGCCGATCTCGGCGAGCAGGTTGTTGAAACGGTTGCGCTCCTCGGGATCGAGTCCGGCCGTGGGCTCGTCGACGATGATGAGTTGTGGCTGCCCGATCAGCGCCTGGGCGATGCCGAAGCGCTGGCGCATACCGCCGGAGAAACCCGCCACCGCCTTGTCACGCACCTCCCAGAGGTTCACCTGCGCGAGCAGCGTCTCGACTGTGTCCTTGCGCTCGCCTTTGCCCGCGATGCCCTTCAGCACGGCGAGGTGATCGAGCAGCACCCGCGCCGATACCCGCGGGTAGACGCCGAAATCCTGCGGCAGGTAGCCGAGCAGTGAGCGGAGTTTTTCCGGCTCGCGCAGCACGTCGATCTCCCCGAAGCGGATGCTGCCCTCGGTGGGTGTCTGCAGGGTGGCGACCGAGCGCATCAGCGTCGACTTCCCCGCGCCATTGGGGCCGAGAAGGCCGAACATGCCCTTGGGGATCTGGAGGTCTATGCCGCTCAGGGCACGAGTGCCGTTGGCGTAGGTGTGGCCGAGTTGAAGAAGGCTGAGCATGGAATGGCTCCGTGATGATTCCGGTAAACGGGCGAATGGCGGGCTTACAGCCCCTCGCGACATATTGACGCAGCCGCCGCGCCAATGGATTCAGTCTGCAAGTCCCGATCGCAAGAGCGGGCAGCGCATCTGCCTTGTGGCCACGGACTTTCCGCGGCGTTTTGGATGCTCGAGGGAATCCTCTTCACCACGAGTTCCACCGCGCTACTTCACCGACAACATCAAGGTCGGCATGGTGGGCGTGAACGTGGCGCTGCCGGTGCCGGTGGCGATCCACTCCTTCGGCGGCTGGAAGCGCTCGCTGTTCGGTGACCTCTACGCCTATGGCCCGGACTCGGTGCGCTTCTACACGCGTCGCAAGACCATCACGCAGCGCTGGCCGAGTGGCGGGGTGCGGGACAAGGCGCAGTTCGCGTTTCCGTCCTGAGGTGTACACCCTCCGCTCAGCGGAGATAGTGGCATCCCCCTGAGTGCCGGACGCGGGCAACACTGACGCCATCCGCCGACATTGTTCTGAGCTAGTATTGCGACGAAGGAGTGTTCCGGGATAGTCCATGAAACCGTCGACTGTGCTTGCCAAGCATCGCGCCGAAATTTGCGACCTGATCAAGCGTTCCCGGGCAACCAATCCGCGCGTCTTCGGCTCAGTCGTCCGGGGCGAAGATCGCGACGACAGCGATCTAGACCTGCTCGTCGATGTTCTTCCGGGCACCACCCTGTTTGATCTCGGTGGCCTGCAGATCGAACTCGAGGACATGCTCGGCGTGCCAATCGATTTGGTCACGCTTGGCGAATTGCCCCCGAAATTCCGCAGCCGAGTGCTCGAAGAGGCCCGCCCGGTGTGAAGGACGACCTTGTTGAGCTTCTGGCGCAGATGCGTGTGTCCGCCAAAGATGCCTGCGGCTTCGTGGAGGGTATGAGCAGGGAAGAGTTCTTCGCCGACAAGCGCACTCAGCAAGCTGTTGTCATGAGTCTGGTAATCGTTGGCGAGGCCGCCGCAAGGGTCATGGATCGACACCCCGAGTTCGTTGCTGGCCACCCACAGGTGCCTTGGCGCAGCATGCGTGGCATGCGCAACCGGATCGCGCATGGCTACTTCGAACTCGATCTCGACATTGTCTGGGACACGGTCGAATCTGCACTCCCCGACTTGCTTGAACGCATGACTCAGCTCATCGATCCTCCAGAGTCCTCATCTGGCTGAAGGACATCTTTTGCCCCGTGCTCTGCGTCGTGCGCGTGAAATCGCAGGAAGAGGCAATGGCGTTGATCGATGCGCACGAATACGGCAACGGCACCTGCCTCTTCACGCGCGATGGCGAGGCCGCGCGCTACTTCACCGACAACATCCGTGTCGGCATGGTCGGCGTGAACGTGGCGCTGCCGGTGCCGGTGGCGATCCACTCCTTCGGCGGCTGGAAGCGTTCGCTGTTCGGTGACCTCTATGCCTATGGCCCGGACTCGGTGCGCTTCTACACGCGCCGGAAGACGATCACGCAGCGGTGGCCTTCAGATGGAGTGCGGGACAAGGCGCAGTTTGCGTTTCCGTCTAATGGGTGAGGAGGATGTTGGAGTCCCGAGCCCGGTTGGGGAGTTCTTGTGAATGGCTTCACCGAGGCATAGTATTACGAACGTTATAACTTCATGGGGCATCCATGCATACGCTCAAACTCACGCAGATCGGTAACTCGGTGGGCGTCATCCTGCCCAAGGAGATATTGGCGCGCCTGAAGGTTGAAAAGGGTGATTCGATCTTCGTTACGGAGACTCCCGAAGGCCTCGCGATTACTGCTCATGATCCGGCCTTCGAGGAGCAGATGAAGGCGGCGCAGAAAATCATGAAGAAGCGTCGAAACGTTC
>JBILEG010000129.1:0-8353 GCA_044352225.1 Pseudomonadales bacterium
TCACGTCCTCGGCGCTCAATTCGCTGCCGGGCCGACGCACGATGAAGGCCTTGGCAATCTCGCCCATGCGCTCGTCCGGCACGCCGATCACCGCTGCCTGCGCCACTCCGTTCAGCGAGCAGAGCAGGTTCTCGATCTCGGCCGGGTACACGTTGAAGCCGCCGACGATGAACATGTCCTTGATGCGATCGGTGATGCGCAGGTAACCGGCCTCGTTCATCACGCCGATGTCGCCGGTCATGAGCCAGCCTTCCGGCGTGATGGTCTCGGCGGTTGCGGCAGGATCGTCGAAATAGCCCTGCATCACGTTGTAGCCACGCACGCGCACCTCGCCGGGCTCACCCGGCGGCACCACCTGCCCGGAGGGCGAAACGCACTCCACCTCGACGCCGGGCATGGCGCGGCCGGCAGTGGTTGCGATCAACTCGGGCTCATCGGAAGCAGCCGTGATGGTGACTACGCCGCAGGTTTCGGTGAGGCCATAGGCGGTGAGCACGGTCTGGAAGCCGAGTTCGCTGCGCATGCGGCGTATCAGCTCCACCGGGACCGAGGCCGCGCCCGTGACGGCGAGCCGCAACGAGGACAGGTCGTAGCTCGCACGGTCGGGGTGCGCGAGCAGCGTCTGGTAGACGGTGGGCGGCCCCGGCAGCATCGTGATGCGATCGAACTGTATGCAGCGCAACACCTCGAGAACGTCGAAGGCCGGCACCGGGAAAATCCGCGCACCTCGGATCAGCGAGGCCAGCCACCCGGCCTTGTAGCCGAAGGTGTGGAAGAAGGGGTTGATCACGAGGTAATTGTCCTCGGCGCGCAGCCCCACCGTGCGGCTCCACGTATCGAAGACGCGGATGTTCTGCGCGTGCGAGGTCATCACGCCCTTGGGCTTGCCGGTGGTGCCGGAGGTGAACATCAGATCCAGTGTGTCTTCGGGTTTAACAGCGGCTTCGGCAGCCTCCAGTGCGGCGGGCTCCACGGCATCGGCGGCCGCGAGGAAATCCTCCCAGCCCGCCTCGCCGAGCAGCACGGTGCGCTCCAGTGCCGGCAGGGATTGCTCGGCCAGCATCGCGGGGTAGTCGTTACCCGCGAAATTGGGCACGGTGAACAGCAGCCGCGCGCCGCTGCGGTTCAGGATGTAAGCGGCTTCGGCCCCCTTCAGGCGGGTATTCAGTGGCACCATGATGGCGCCGATGCTCTGCGCGCCCGTGGCAGCAAGGATCCACTCGAGACGATTGGGCGCCCAGATCGCCACACGATCACCGTGGCGAACGCCGTGAGCCAGCATGGCGCGCGCCACGCGCCGACGGCTCGCGTCCAGCTGGAGGAAATCCATGGAGCGCTCGCCGTCCCGGATGTAGGGCTTGTCTGCGTGCACCATGGCCGCCTGGGCCAACAACCGCGGCATGGTCTGGGGGAGGGGAAGATCGGACATGGGCGTCTCCAGCGCTGGGTGGGAGGCATCGAGAACACGCAAATCCTACGCAGCCACGCTCTCCGGAGCAATTATTCGTAGCCGGACTACGTGGAGGCTACGCAAACCGCAGCCGAGCCCCCATCAGGAATACCACCCGCCACGGCTGCGGTAGCAAAGGCCCGAGGCTATGCTGGCGCGCATCCCCTCCGGAGACCCACAGGATGCCGACACCCGACCCCGACCCCGCCGCCGGCGGCCAGGCGTCGGCCGTGTCTGTCAGGGCGATCCTGCGCCTCGCGCTGCCCTCCAGCGCCGTCTTCCTGATGGCCACCATCATGGGCCTCGTGATGATCCGCTTTGCCTCGGCGCTGGGCCCCGACGCTGTCGCGGCGGTCAACGCCGGCACTCGTCTCTACAACGTGTTCATCGCCCTCTGTGCTGGCATCAGCGCGGGCACGCTCGCGCTCGTATCAAACGCCTGGGGCGCGGGTCAGCGCGAGGAGGCCGCGCGACTGCTGCAGCTCTCGCTGCTGATGGCGCTGGCACTGGGCGCCCTGCTGTCTGTGTTGTCTGCCGCCGCGGTGCCAGCATTGATCGATGCCTTCGGATTGGCGGCCGAGGCCAACGCAGAAGCAGTGGGCTACTCGCGCTGGCTCTCGATGTTCTTCGCGCCGATGGCGTTCTGCCTGGTGCTCACCGTCGGACTTCGCTCTGCGGGTGATGTACGCACACCCGTGATGCTCGCGCTGCTGATCAACGCAGGCTGGTTGCTGCTGGCCTGGCGCTGGTCGACACATCCGCCACTGGGGCTCGAGCCGCACGTGCGCTGGATCGCCCTCGGCATGGGGCTCGGTCACGTGCCAGGGGCCGTCGTGGCCTACCTCCTCTGGAAGCGCCGCCGCCTGGTACTCGGGCCCGTCCCCAACGATGGCGGAGACGCCAGGCGCTTGCGTGCGCTGCTGTACACGGGCTATCCGTCGGCTCTGGAGCAGGCGCTGCTGCAGTTCGGCGTGATCGCGTTCATCGGGATAACGGGGCGTTACGGCACGGCGGCCTTCGCGGCTTACGGCACGGGCATCAGCCTGCTCTCTCTGGCGATGGTGGTTGGCGTGGGCTTCTCGATGGCGGTGAGTGTGCTGGTGGGGCAGCAGCTCGGCGCAGGCTCACCCGAGAACGCGAGGCTGGCGGCGATGCGCGCGCTGAAACTCTGCGTGATCGTGCTCGGTGTACCGGGAATAGTGCTCGCACTGAACGCGGGGCCCGTCGCGCTGTGGCTCACCGGAGACGCGGAGATCGCGCGCCTCACGGTCGTGGCGATCTACGCCTTCACCGCCGTGCTGCCGATGCTGGCCGTGGAGTTCTGCATCGGCGGCGCGCTGCGCGGCGCGGGAGATACGCGTTTTCCCTTACTGAACGTGCTGGCGGGTCTCTTCGTGGTGCGCTTCGGTCTCGCGTGGCTGCTGTCGCGCGCGGGGTTTTCGATCGAATGGATCTACGCCACGCTGGTTGCGGACTATTCAGTGAAGAGCGCACTGCTGCTGTGGCGCTTCCGCTCGGGGCGCTGGACCCATGCACGTATACGGAAAAAGTGAAGCCCTTCTTCGTTGCACGTGTACAGGGTGAGGCCTACCCTTTTCGGCGTTCAGGAAGTCTGCCCTTACGGGCACCACACCCTCCCTCAGGAAGTACCACCGTGAGCCATTACCGCGCGGCACTGTCCGCACTCTGCCTCGTCAGCACTGCCGCCCTGGCAGACCCGATCGCCACCGACCGCCCCGACTTCGTCGAGTCGAGCAACACCGTAGGCGCAGGGCGCTGGCAGATAGAAACGAGCATTGCCTATGAAAACGACAAACAGGGCGGCGTGAAAGCAAAGACCTGGTCGACGCCCACCCTTCTGCGTATCGGCATGGGTGAGCACCTCGAAGCCCGTATCGAGACCGATGGCCTGCTCTCGCAGGATCTGGACGGCAACGGCGTGAACGACAGCAACTCCGGCCTCGCCGATACGGCGGTGGGCCTCAAGTGGCATGTGCCCGGCAGTGAGGACAGCGGGCCATCGATCGGTGTGCTGCTGCACGCGGATCTGGACAGCGGCTCGAGCGAGTTCCGCGGCGACGGTGTCCGTCCCTCGCTGCGCGTGGTGGCCGAGTGGGAACTGAGCGAGCGCTTCTCGCTGGGCATCATGCCCGGCGTCATTTCCGACAAGGACGACCAGGGTGAGCGCTTCACCGCAGGCATCCTGGGCGCAGTGCTGGGCTACTCCATCAACGACTGCACCCGCGTCTTCGGCGAGGTGGCGGCCGAGCAGATCGCCGCAGACAACCACGGCGGTGATGTCGTGAACTTCGACATCGGCATGGCGCGCCTGCTGTCGGACGATTCGCAGGTCGATCTGGCTGCATCTTTCGGCCTCACAGACGAGACCCCCGAGTGGGCGGTCACGGTGGGTTACTCGGTCAGGTTCTGAGCGGCTGCGCTAACGCGGCGGGTGAGGGTTCCGGTATGGGCATCAGATGGACGATCGGCGCGAAACTCTGGGCGCTGGCGCTGACGGCGGCGGTATTGATAGTTGGCGTGGGCCTCACCGGACTGCAGGCCGTGGGCACATTGCAAGCCGCACTCACCGAAGTGCGCGCCAGCGGCCAGGCCCTGCGCTCGCACATGCAGGGAGACATGATGCATGACGCCCTGCGCTCCGATGTGCTCTCCGCCCTGCTCGCCGCGCAGAAGGGCCAGATCGACCAACGGGATGCCATCGGCACTGACATCGAGGAACACGCAAAGATCTTCCGCGACGCGATCAACGCCGAAAAGCAACTGATCACTGACCCGGCAGCGCTGCGGGAGATCCAGGTGCTGCTGCCGGTACTGGCCGATTACATCCTCTCCGCAGAGAAGATCCAGTCTCTCGCCTTCCAGGACCTCCCCGCGGCAGAAAGTGCGCTACCGGAATTCGTGAGCCTGTTCGAAACGCTCGAGCCACAGATGGAGAGCGTGTCGGGCAGTATCGAGAAGTGGTCGGAGCAGACACGCGTCGAGGCCGATGACAAAGCCTCCACCGCATTGACGACGGTCGCCTCGATCGCCGTTGCATCCGTGATCCTGCTCCTGATCACCGCTTCCCGCATCGCCGCAGCCATCGTCAAACCGCTGCAGCGCGCCGTGGAGGTCACCTCGCGCATCGCCGCGGGCGATCTGGACCACACCATCGTGGTGACGGGGCAGGACGAGACTGCGCAACTGCTCGAGGCCCTGCAGCGCATGAGCCGTACCATCTCCGAGGTGGTGGCACAGGTGCGCGAGGCAGCGGAGTCCGTCACCAGTTCCTCGCGGGAGGTCGCAGCGGGCACGCTGGACTTGTCGCAGCGCGTGGAGCAGCAGGCCGCATCGCTCGAAGAGACGAGCAGCACTACCGAGGACATGGCCCGCATGGTCGCGAACAACGCTTCGATGGCAGGGCAGGCCGGAACCATCGCCAAAGATGCCGTGCGGCGCGCCCGCGAGAGCCGCGGCGTCGTCGAGCGCAGCGCAGGCGCCATGCAGGAGATCAACGCCTCGAGCAGCCGTATCGCCGAGATCATCGGCACCATCGACAGCATCGCCTTCCAGACCAACCTGCTCGCGCTGAACGCGGCGGTAGAGGCAGCACGCGCCGGTGAGCAAGGCCGCGGCTTCGCCGTGGTGGCCACCGAGGTGCGTAACCTCGCGCAGCGTTGCGCCGCAGCCGCCCGCGAAATCAAGACGTTGATCGGCGACAGCGTGGAGAAAGTCCAGCAAGGCACGGACCTCGTTCATGCCTCCGGCGATACCATTGCCGGAACGGAGAAATCGATCGGAGACCTCACGGGCCTGGTCGAGAACGTGGCCGAATCCAGCCGCGACCAGGCAAGCGGCGTCGACCAGATCAACCGTGCGATCACGCACATGGATTCCGCCACGCAGCAGAACGCCGCGCTGGTGGAAGAACTGGCAGCCGCCAGCGCCTCGATGGAAGGACAGGCGCAGTCGCTGCTGAAGATCGTGGGCTACTTCAAGACCGGCGCAGACGCGGGCAACGCCGCGTTGGCCGCGCCACAGCCAGAGGTCACGGCAAGGTTTTCGGGCTCTTCGCGGCCGGCACTCGGGCGTGCACCCGCAGCCCGCAAGCAGCTTCCCGGGCGCTAAAAAAAAGCCCGCCGGTGGGCGGGCTTCGATCTGACCCCTGAACGGGCGGCCACAGGTGCCGCGCCATCCCTGGACACAGGAGGCGCCGTCAGTGCACGGCGCCTCCCTTCCCTCCTCAGAACCGGTACTCGAGATCGATCCCGTAGGAATCGCGAGCCGAGGGGTGCACGAAGGACCCGCCGAATTCCGGCGCAGGGATCACTTCCTGCAGGTACTCCTCGTCGGTCAGGTTGCGGCCCCAGAGCGTCGCGCTCCAGTTCTCGCCTTCCACGCCCAGACGCGCGTTCAGCGTGTCGTAGGAATCGCGGCGTGCCTTGGAGAAGTTCTGGTTGATGCCGGGAATCGCCGGGAAGAAGGCCTGCCAGATGGTGGGCGTCTCCTGACCCTGCAGGGTGTGGAACCACATCGCGCCCACGTGCTGCCAGTCGACCCGCGCAAACGCGCTCACACCTGAACCGAAGTCGAACTCGAACTGAGCACCCAGGTTCCAGGTTTCCTTGGGAGCCTGAGGCGCGTCGTTGCCCTCGGTGATCGGGCGGTTCTTGTTCTCCTTGATCTCGCTGTCCAGCAGGCCGACACCGCCGAAGAGCGAGAAGTTGTCGGTGAGGGCAGCGTTGAAATCGGCCTCGAATCCCTGGATCTCCAGTTCGTCGATGGTGGTCACGACGCGCTGAAGACCGAAGGGCCCGGCGAAGAATTCGAAGAACTGGTTGTCCTCGACCTGCGTGTTGAACACGGAGGCGTTCAGGCGCAGGCGGTTGTCCCAGAGCTCGGTCTTGGCACCGAGTTCGAAGGTCTCTGACACCTCCTTGTCGTAGTCGTCGCTGATGCCCAGACCTGCGCCCACGGCCTCACCCGGGCCGCCGTAGCCTTCGTTGAACCAGAAGTTCAGCAGATCTGCCGTGCCCAGCGAGTTGAAGCCGCCGCTGCGGAAACCCACGCCGTAGCTGGCGTAGATGTTGAGGCCTTCGGCGGCGTCCCAGCGCCAGGTGACTTTGGGCTGGAATTGCTCGAAGTCGTTGTCGCGGTCGGGAATGCCACCGGGGTTGGCGCCCAGCGCGGGGTTGATGGGGCCGGGGTTGAACGTGCCCGGCACCAGCAGGTTCACGTTGAGACCCGAATTGTTGACGTTGGGCACCTTGCTGGATACCTCGCGCTCTTCACGGTCAAAGCGAGCCGCAAAAGCAAGCTCCTGCGTGTCGCTCAAATCGAACTCGATCTGGCCGAAGACGGCGTAGACGCGCGTGTCGAAGTCGTCCCAGAACAGAAGGTCTGTAGGGTTGGGGCCGGTAGCCGGCACATAGGGCGAGCGATCGAAACCGAGGCCCTGATCAGCACCATAGGCAACCACGACCTCACGCTGGATGTCGGCCACGTACGCACCCGCGATCCAGCGCAGCGACTGGTCCTGCGGCGAGGTGAAGCGCACTTCCGCGCTCAGGTCTTCCTGGTTGCGCTCCTGGTACTGGTAGCCGTCGCAAGACGTGGGGGTGTATGGGCCGTAGACGCCCTGGAAATCGGTGGCAGCTCCAGGGGGTAGTACGCCGAAGGGCTGGAAGAAGCCGCCGAAGAGATCGGGCCGCGTGAAGCTGTTCAGGGTGGCGCGGTCGCTCTGGCACTTCGCCGTCAGCTCATAGCCGTAGAAGGTGGCGCTGGTGCCGTCCGAGAGGAGATATTCCTCGAGGTTCGAGTAGGCGAGCGTGGTGCTCATATCGGCCCAGCCGAGGTCCCAGTCTGCCTTCACCGAGAGTTCGTCGGTCTCCTGCTCGTTCTCGCCGGGGACGTTGAAGGTGAAATTGAACTCGGTGTCGTTCACGTCGGCGAAGAAGGTCGGGCTGCCGAAGACCGCGCCGAAGGTCGGGATGGCGAAGACGGCGTTGAAGTTGATGGCACCGCCCTCGGCCTCGGAGTGGCCGGCGCGGAAGTCGAGCTTGAGGTCTTCGCTCACGTCCCAGATCAGGCGGCCGCGGACCGTTTTGTCTTCGCTGAAGTCGACGGTGTCGTCGTCGCCGGTGAAAGAGTTGGAGTAGAAGCCGTCGGTCTTGCGGTAGCTCGCGGCGATACGGCCACGGACGTTCTCGGAGAGCGGGCCGCTCAGCACGGCTGAGGTGGTCTTGCTGGCGTTGTTGCCTGCGCCCACTTTCACCTTGCCTTCGAATTCCTCGCCCGGCTCCTTGGTGGTGACCAGGATGGCGCCGGCGGTGGCGTTGCGGCCGTAGAGCGCGCCCTGCGGGCCTTTGAGCACCTCGATCTGCTGCACGTCGAGGAGTTCTTCGTTGAAGCTGTTGGGGTTGGTGCTGAGCACACCGTCTACCACGTAGGCGAAGGTGGACTCTGCGTCACGGGTCGAGACCACGCCGCGGATGCTGACCTGGGTGTCACCGATGTTGGCCGTGTTGACCAGAGTGACGTTCGGCATCATCGCGAGGTAATCGGACTGGCGGGCGATGCCGGCCTGCTCGATCTGGCGCTCGGTGAAGGCCGTGACGGAAATCGGGACCTGCTGGAGGTTCTCGGAGCGCTTCCGGGCCGTGACCACGATCTCTTCCAGCGAGGACTGGGCGAACGCCGGGGTCGAACCCAGGGTGGCCGCCGCGATTGCCAGCGCCAGGGCGCGCTTGTGGGTCTGTCTCATGTTGTCAGTCTCCAACTCGTTGTAGTGAAAAAAAGAACCAACCTTGGTTCACTTCCCGATGCCCTTTCCCTTCAGCCTGCGCCACAAGGTGGTCTGGCTGATCCCCAGGTACTCGGCCGCTCGGGCGCGGTCATTGCCGA
>JBILEG010000130.1:0-8332 GCA_044352225.1 Pseudomonadales bacterium
CGCCATCAAATATCTCGACGTGCGCGAGCGCGACGAGGGCTACGAAGGCGAGGACGATGCTGCGGAACTGGCCCGGCTGGACGGGGATTTCGTGTTGATGTCGATGGAACTCGACAAGCTGGTCGAAGACCTGATCGAGATCTTCGGAAGCTCCGACTGAGGGCTCAGGCGAAGACGCGGAGCAAGGCCACAAGTGCTCCGGCCAGCGCCAGCGCGGACACCCCCAGCATCAAACGCTCGGCCGGGCTGAAGGGCTCACCACGGAGCGCGCCGGGAAGCCGGAAAGACACCATCTTTCGGGAAGGCATGGGTACTGCTGGGACCATCGGGAGCGCGCGGGCGGGATGCCGACGCGGCGCGACTATATCACTGCGCCTCGGCCCTTCCGGCAGGCGCCGCGCCGTGAAAAGTGGCGCGACTCAGTAGCTGGTGGGCAGCTTGCCGTTGATGATGATGTTCTTTCCCTCGAAGGCGATGTAATCGCCGATGGCGAGGTCCTTCAGGATGCGGGCAACCATCTCGCGCGAGGCACCGACACGGTCGGCGATATCCTGCTGGGTAAGACGCTCCTCGATGTAGAGCTTCTCTCCGCGGGGTTCTGCGAGACTCATCAGCACCTTGGTCACGCGGCCGTAGACATCCTGCAGGGCAAGACTCTTGACGTTCTCGGTGAGCTTGCGCACCCGGCGGGTCAGGTTGCGGATCAGGGTCTGGGCCATGTTCGGGTGGCGCGACATCACGCCATTGAACTCGTCCTTGAAGATGATCGTGAAGGAACACTTCTCGAGGGTGCGCACCGAGGCCGAGCGGCGGTCGTCGTCAAGCAGGGCGAGCTCGCCGAAATAATCCCCCGGCCCGAGGGTGTTCATGATGTATTCCTTGCCGTTCTTGTCGCTGCAATACACCTTCACCCTGCCGCTCTCGATGACGTAGAGCGAGTCCGCGAAGTCGTTCTCGTTGATCACGACGGTGTTGCGGGGGTAATTGCGCGCGACGCAGGAACCCTCGAGTTCGGAGAGTTCGTCAGCGCCCAGGCCTGCGAAGATTTCTACCTTGGACAGCATCGACATGCGTTTTTGTCCTCCATGCGGCTGGCCGCTCAAGGAGTCGGGTTGCGATGCGGCGGGACTATATCACAAGGTTCGGTCGCTCCCTGCATACGCGTCAGCCCCGGTGACGCGGGTTCCCGCACGGGGCCGTTGCGGGTATAAATGACCAACCTCTCCCCCATGGACCCCGGGCGTGCCCCTCAACCCGACCGGCCAGGCCGCCACCGATCCCGGCGCCATCCTGGCGATCGAGCGTCAGGTCGCTGACACGATCGCGCTCGCCGAGGATCTCCGCGCCACGGCCATCCTGCCCGACCTCGAGAAATGCAGTCTCGCAGCCGCGCGCGCAGCGGACTGTCTCGCGCGTCATGCCCCTGATGCCGAGCCGGCCCGGCTCGGTCACGACCTGCGCAATCACATGGGCTCGATCTCGGGTTACGTCGAACTCATCCTGGAGGAAGAGGGTCAGCAGCTGCCGCCCGTGCTGGTCACGGCGCTGGCCGAGCTGCGCGAAAGCGCACGCGCCGCTCTCGAGGGCGGCAGGGAGCCCGTGGCGGGGAGCACGATCGCGCAAAGGCAATTGCCGCAGGCAGCGCCGGGCACGCTGCTGGTGATCGATGACAGCGAGCAGAGCCGCGAGTTGCTCGGCCGCCATCTCGCGCGGCAGGGGCACCGCGTGCTGTCCGCCGCATCCGGCAACGAGGGCCTCGACATACTGCGCCGGGAAAAAGTGGACCTGGTCTTCCTCGACCTCGTTATGCCGGGCATGAGCGGCCTCGAACTGCTGGCCATCCTGAAGGCAGACGCCGCACTGAGGGCCGTTCCCGTCATCGTCATCTCGGGTATCAGTGAGACCTCGGGCGTGATCCGCTGCATCGAGGCCGGCGCCGAGGACTACCTGAACAAGCCCTTCAACCCCACGCTGTTGCAGGCGCGGCTCGCCGCGGGGCTCGAGCGCAAGCGCTGGCACGACCGGGAAGAGGCCTACCGCCGCGAGCTCGAGCGCAACCAGCGTTTCATCCGCAACACCTTCGGCCGTTACCTCTCGGACGAGATCGTCGATGCGCTGCTGGAATCCCCGCAGGGACTGCGCCTTGGCGGCTCGGCTTGCACGGTCACCATCCTGATGGCCGATATCCGCAACTTCAGCTGGATCTGCGAGAACCACGAACCCGAACAGGTGGTGCAGTTGCTGAACAACTATCTGGGCGCCATGTCCTCGATCATCATGGCCCACAACGGCACGGTGGACGAGTTCATCGGGGACGCGATCCTGGCGATTTTCGGCGCGCCGGTGGGCCGCGATGACGATGCGCTGCGCGCCATCGCCTGCGCACGGGACATGCAGGATGCTGTAGCCGGCATCAACGACCGCAACCGCGCGCTCGGCCTGCCCGAGATCGGCATCGGCATCGGGCTGAACACGGGCAAGGTGGTGGCGGGGAACATCGGCTCGGAGCGGCGCAGCAAGTACGGGGTGGTGGGCCACACGGTCAACCTCACGGCGCGCATCGAGGCCTTCACCGCCGCAGGCGAGATCCTCGCTGCCGCGAGCACCATAGAGGAAGTGGGCGAAGCGGTGGAGACCGGCCGGCAGTTCACCGCGCAACCCAAGGGCATGGCGGGCGAGGTGACCATCTTCGCGATCACAGGCATGCACACAGACGCCTCGGCGCCAGAAGCATCATGACGCGCATCCTGCTGGTGGAAGACAACGAGATGAACCGCGACATGCTCTCGCGGCGGCTCGCGCGGCGCGGTTTCGAGGTGCTGATGGCCGAGGACGGCGAGCAGGCGGTGCGGATGGCACTCTCGGAGCGACCCGATCTCGTGCTGATGGACATGAACCTGCCCCTGAAAGACGGCTGGCAGGCGGCGCGCGAAATCCGTGCATCGCCCGCCGGGGCCGGCATCCGCATCATTGCGCTCACCGCGCACGCCATGTCCGACGATCGCATCCGCGCGCTCGAGGCAGGCTGCGACGACTACGAAACCAAACCACTCGATTTCCCGCGTCTGCTCGAACGCATCGCTGCACTCACGGGAGACGCACCCGCGTGACGCTCGCAAGGCGCCTCACGATATCGATCTTCGGCGTGCTCGCGCTCTTCGCGGTGAACGTGGTCACCTTCGCGATCGGCAACCATGCGATCCGCGAATCCCTGGATGCCGTGAGTGATTCGGTCAGGGGACAGGTCAACGCCGGCGAACTGCGGCAGCGCATGGATACGCTGCACAAGCAGCTGCTGGTGCTGCTTACGCTGCGCGAATCCGCGGGCCAGGGCGCATCGGAGGCCGAGGCGGACCGGGCCCGTGCGGAGATCACGGCAATGGGAAGCCTGGTCACCCGCATGAGCCGGAACACCACCGATGTGTCGCGCCCCGCTCATGCCACGCTGCAAATCGCCACCGACGCGCTCTTCGGGGACTGGAACCATCTGCTTGACGAGTTGCGCTCCGGACGCAAGCCAGCGCTGTCGGCCGATCAACTGAAGGAGCGTCACGCCGGAGCGGCGCTTGCGCTGGAGGCCTTCGACGCCGCCGTCACCGAGGTCTCGCGCGAGGAAAGCGGCGCGGTCGAACAGACAGGCAGGATCACGGGCCGCGTCGTGACGGCCGTTTTCCTTGCCTCGATCGCCCTCACTGCGATGCTGGGTTTCCTGCTGATGCGGCACACGAATGAATCGCTGTTCCGTTTGCGCCGCGGCACCGTACGCATCGGCCGCGGCGACCTGGAGTACCGCATACCCGTGCTGGCCGACGACGAGTTCGGACAACTCGCAGCGGCCTTCAACGACATGGCGGGGCGGCTGAAAGACGCCGTGCACGAGGTAAACACCGCGCGTGAGCAAGCAGACCGCGCCAACGCCGCGAAAAGCGGCTTCCTTGCCAATATGAGCCATGAGCTGCGCACGCCACTGAATGCGATCATCGGCTACAGCGAGATGCTGGTGGAGATGGCGGAGGACGAACCGGAGCTCCGCGCCACAAGCCTCACGGGTGACATGCAACGCATCCTGACCGCGGGCCGGCACCTGCTGTCGCTGATCAACAATGTGCTCGACCTCGCCAAGATCGAGACCGGCAAGATGACGCTGCACCGCGAGCGCTTCGACGCACTGGCGGTACTGCGGGAACTCGCCGAAACGCTGCACGCGCTCGCCGCGCGCAACCGCAACCGTATCAGCGTGGAATCCGCGCTTCCCGAAGTGCCGATCCACACCGACGAGATCCGCTTCCGCCAGATCTTCGCCAACCTGCTGAGCAATGCCTGCAAGTTCACCGAGAACGGCAGCATACGGGTAGAGGCGAAGATCTTCGGACACGAGGGAACGCAGTGGCTGCGCTTCGATGTCCGGGACACGGGCATAGGCATGACGGCGGAACAGTGTGAAGCCGTGTTCGAACCCTTTGTGCAGGCGGATTCCTCCACCACCAAGAAGTATGGCGGCACAGGGCTGGGACTCTCGCTGTGCCGGGAGTTCTGCACCCTGCTCGGGGGCAGCATCGGCGTAGAGAGTGAGCCGGGGCGCGGGAGTTGTTTCTTCGTGGAACTGCCGGTGGATGCCATCGCCACCGAGGCCACTGTGACCGGGACGCAATCCGCGGTGGGGGCGCAGGAAGGCGCCGGTGGACAACGCGTGCTGGTGATCGACGACGACGCGGATGCCCGCGCACTCACGGCGCGCGCACTGCAGCAGGAGGGCTGTACCGTGCTCGAAGCCGCCTCCGGCAACGAGGGCCTGCGCATGGCGAAGGAACAACAACCCGACATGATCGTGCTCGACCTGGTCATGCCGGAGGTGGACGGCTGGACCGTGCTCTCGGTGCTGAAAGACAATCCCGAGACCCGACATATCCCCGTTGTGCTGCAGTCCATGCTCGATGCGCGCGTGGCAGGTATCGAGCAGGGTGCCGCAGAAGTGCTGGAGAAGCCCGTCAACCGGCAGCGTCTGGCCGAGACCCTGCAGCGCCTCGCGCCCGCCGACCGCAGCGGCCATGTGCTGCTGATCGAGAGCGCCTCTCCGGCGCGTGCGGAACTCGTCGAAGGGCTGGAACAGCAGGGATGGTACGTAAGCAGCACCGAACAACCCGGCGAGGCACTGGCCATCGCGCGGCAGAGTCCGCCGGACATGATCCTGCTCTCGCTCGCGCTGCCCGGGGAGGACGTACACCTCATCGCCGAGGGGCTGGGGCGCTCGGCCGCGCTGCGTCAGACACCCGTCTACGTCATGGAAGGCAATGCACAGGAAAGCGACACACGGGCCGTGCTGGAAGCGCAACTCGACCGGCTGGTGTTCACCGAGGGCGGCACGGGCGAGCTGCTGGCACGCACTGCGCGACGCGAAGGCCCTACTGCTGCTCCACGCTGAGCGCGCGCAACTGACGTATCACCTCGTCGCGCTGCCGGATCTCGCGCTCCAGCGAACGCCGGCTCCCGCGCAGGGTTTTCAATTCGCGATCCTGTGCGGCCACCAGTCGCAGCAACTCCAGTTCGCCGAAAAACTCCTGTTCCAGCCCGTAGAGCTTCACGCGCCGGTCGAGTTCCTCCATCGCGAGCGCCGCGGCATCGGCATCATGTGCCGCAGAGGAAGGCGTAAGTCGTGCCATCGCGATCACGATCAGTGCCCGCACCTGCATGCGTGCATCATCGGCCCGCGCCAGCACGCGTTCGTAGGCGAGCATGGCGCGCTCCGCATCGCCCGCGCGCAGTGCCCACCAGCCCGCACGGAGCAGGGAGTCGAAGTCCTCGGGCAGGGGTTCATCGGCAGGGGCCTTGGCGGGCGCAGAGGGCACAGCCGCCTGCGCAGTTGCACCCATGCAGGCAAGACAGAGGACAAGCACGAGAGACATGGTACGCATGGAACCTGTTCCCCTCCCCGCGCGAATGCTCAGCCTTGCGGCCGCAGGTGCGGGAACAACAGCACGTCGCGAATCGAGGGCATGTCGGTGAGCAGCATCACGAGCCTGTCGATGCCGATACCCACGCCCGCGGCTGGCGGCATGCCGTATTCGAGGGCCGTGATGTAGTCGGCGTCGAAGTGCATGGCCTCGTCGTCGCCGCCGTCCTTCAGCGCCACCTGTGCACGGAAGCGTTCGGCCTGATCCTCGGAATCGTTCAGCTCCGAGAAGCCGTTGGCGATCTCGCGTCCGCCGATGAACAACTCGAAGCGGTCGGTGACGGAGGGATCGACGTCGTTGCGGCGCGCAAGCGGCGAGACCTCGGTTGGATAGGCCGTGATGAACGTAGGCTGGCGCAGCTTGTGCTCCACGGCCTTGTCGAAAATCTCGAGTTGCAGGCGGCCGACACCGAACTCAGGGCGGGCGTCGCCACCGAGCGAGAGCACGATCTCGCGCAAGCTGCCCACGGAATCGAGATCTGCCTCGGTGAGGTCGGGGTTATGGCGCCGGATGGACTCGGGCAGCGTCATGCGCTCGAAAGGCTGGCCGAAGTCGTATTCCTCGCCCTGATAGCTCACGAGGGTGCTACCGGCCGCGCGTTCGGCCGCCTGCCGGATCATGCCCTCTGTGAGGTCCATGGCGTCGCGGTAGTCGGCGTAGGCGCAATAGAACTCGAGCATCGTGAACTCGGGGTTGTGGCGCGTGGACAGACCCTCGTTGCGGAAGTTCCTCGCCACCTCGAAGACGCGCTCGAAGCCGCCCACGACGAGGCGCTTGAGATAGAGCTCGGGCGCGATGCGCAGGTACATCTGCAGGTCGAGCGCGTTGTGGTAGGTGACGAATGGCTTTGCTGCCGCGCCGCCCGGGATCGCCTGCATCGCGGGCGTCTCGACTTCCAGGAAATCGCGATCGGTGAGGTAGTCGCGCACTGCATCGAGCGTGCGGGCGCGGGCGCGGAACACTCTGCGCGTCTCCTCGCTCATGATGAGATCGACGTAACGCTGGCGGTAGCGGCTCTCGCGGTCGGTAAGTCCATGGAATTTGTCGGGCAGCGGGCGCAACGATTTGGTGAGCAGGCGCGCCGTGTCCATGTTCACGTAGAGGTCGCCCTTGCCGGAGCGGTTCACCACCCCCTCGGCGCCCACGATGTCGCCGATGTCCCAGGTCTTGATCTCGGCTTGCGTGGCGGCATCAAGCCATTCGCGGTTCACGTAGAGCTGGATCTGGCCGCTCACGTCATCAATCACCAGGAAGGGCCCGCGCATGCGCATGACGCGCCCGGCTACTTTGACGCGGCGCGAGGACTGCTCCAGGTCTTCCTTGCTATCGCCTTCGTGCGCTTTCTGCAGATCCCCCGCGAGCGCGTCGCGCCGGAAATCGTTGGGGAAGGCATTACGCTCGCCACGCAGCTTTTCGAGCTTCGCCCGGCGCTCCGCGATCAGGCGGTTCTCGTCCTGGGGTGCTGTGTCCTCGTTGGTGCTCATTTGCGTGCCGCTCCGGGCGTGGTGTCAGAGGCCGGCCTTCAGCGAGGCCTCGATGAATCGGTCGAGGTCGCCGTCCAGCACACGCTGCGTGTCACTGGTTTCGACCCCGGTGCGAAGGTCCTTGATGCGCGACTGGTCGAGCACGTAGGAGCGGATCTGGCTGCCCCAGCCGATATCCGACTTGCTGTCCTCCAGGGCCTGCTGCACTGCATTGCGCTTCTGCATTTCCTGCTCGTAGAGCTTGGCGCGCAACTGCTTCATGGCGAAGTCGCGGTTCTGGTGCTGGGAGCGCTGCGACTGGCACTGCACCACGATACCGCTCGGCATGTGGGTGATGCGTATCGCCGAATCGGTACGGTTCACGTGCTGGCCGCCGGCGCCGCTGGCGCGGTAGGTGTCGACGCGCAGGTCGGCGGGGTTGATGTCGATCTGGATGGTGTCGTCCAGTTCGGGAGACACGAACACCGACGCAAACGACGTATGGCGCCGGTTGCCGCTGTCGAAGGGACTCTTGCGCACCAGACGATGCACGCCGGTCTCGGTGCGCAGCCAGCCGAAGGCGTTGTCTCCCCGGAAGTGGATGGTGGCGCTCTTGATGCCGGCGACTTCGCCCGCGCTGCACTCGACCAGTTCGCAATCGAAGCCGTGGGCCTCCCCCCAGCGCAGGTACATCCGCAGGAGCATCTCGCCCCAGTCCTGCGCCTCGGTGCCACCGGAACCCGCCTGGACATCGAGAAATGCGTGGGCGCCGTCGTGCTCGCCAGAGAACATGCGCCGGAACTCGAGGTTCTCGACCTGCCGCTGCAGTCCGTTCACGTCGCTGCACAAGGATTCGAAGGCCGCAGTGTCGTCCTCCATCTCGATCAGTTCGAGCAGATCGCCCGCGTCGGCGAGCCC
>JBILEG010000131.1:0-8224 GCA_044352225.1 Pseudomonadales bacterium
TCGCTTCAACCACATGGAACTCACGATGCCGCGCGGCAGCCTCACGGCCGAGCGCGCGAACCTCACCGGTTTTTACAAGGAGGTCTTCGGCTTCGACGCCATCGACGTGCCGCTCTTCGACCAGACGGGTCTGCTGTTCATGACGGACCCCGCAGTGAGCCAGTTCATCCTGCTGATGGAGCAGGACCAGCCCCTGCACTCGCCCGGCTACGACCACCTGGGTTTCCTGCTCGAGTCCCGCGCCGAGGTCGACGAGAAACTGGCCCTGTGCAAGGCGTGGCAAGCTCGCGACCCTCGCGTACAGATCAAGGAATACGAGGATCTGGTGATCGAACAGACCACCACGCACGCGTTCTATTTCCGCTATCTGTTGCCGATCTGGTTCGACGTGCAGTCCATCGACCACGGCAACCCCGCGCTCGCACCCACGCACGGTTGGCAGTTCCGGCCGCTCTGATCAGTTACCGCTGGCAAACGGCAGGCAGCGGCCCCACGGCCGCTGCTTGAGCACGTGCGCTTACCAGATCTTGACGCGCTGCTCCGGCGGCAACCAGAGCTTGTCGCCCTCTTTCACGCCGTAGGCCGCGTAGAACACAGGCAAGTTGCTCATCACGCCATTGGTGCGGTACTTGGGCGGTGAGTGCGGGTCGGTCGCGAGAATGGTCTTGATGAAGTCCTCCCGTTGCTTGCTGGCCCAGGCCTGCGCCCAGCCCGCGAGGAAACGCTGGTCGCCGGTCAGGCCGTCGATCACCGGGGATTCGGCGCTGCCGAGCGAGATCTTCCACGCGGCGTGCGCCAGCGTGAGGCCAGCCAGATCGCCGATGTTCTCGCCCAGCGTGAGTTGCCCGTTCACCTTGAAGCCCGGCAGCGGCTCGAAGGCGGAGTACTGGTCCACCAGTACCTTGGCGCGCTTCTCGAACTCGGCGCGGTCTTCCGCCGTCCACCAGTCGTTCAGGTTGCCCGCGCCGTCCCACTTCGAGCCTTGGTCATCGAAGCCGTGGCCGATTTCGTGGCCGATCACGCCGCCGATGGCGCCGTAGTTCACGGCCTCGTCGGCCTGCAGGTTGAAGAAGGGCGGCTGCAGGATGGCGGCGGGGAACACGATCTCGTTCATGCCGGGGTTGTAATAAGCGTTGACGGTCTGTGGCGTCATGAACCACTCGCTGCGGTCCACGGGCTTGCCGAGCTTGTCGAGTTCGCGCTGTGACAGGAACTCTGCGGCACGCTGGATGTTGCCCACGAGATCATCACGCCGGATTTCGAGCTTGCTGTAGTCGCGCCATTTGTCGGGATAACCGATTTTGGGCGTGAAGGTCGCGAGTTTGGCGAGGGCTTTTTCTTTGGTGGCGGGGCTCATCCAGTCGAGCGTCTGGATGCCTTGGCGGTAGGCCTCGACCAGGTTCTTCACCAGCGTGTCCATGCGCTGCTTGGCTTCCGGCGGGAAGTGACGCTCGACGTAGATCTTCCCCACCACCTCACCGAGATTGCTCTCGACGGTCTTCACGCCGCGCTTCCAGCGCGGGCGGATCTCCGGGATGCCGAGCATCGTGGTGCCGCTGAAGGCGAAGTCCTCGTCGACCAGCGCCTTGTTCAGCGCCCCCGCGTACTGGCTCACGAGGTGCCAGCGCATCCAGTCTTTCAGCGTGTCGAGCGGGGCGGTTTCCAGCAGCTTCGCCATGGCGGTGAAGTAGGAGGGCTGCGCCACCACAAGATCAGCCGCCGGGTCTTTGCCCAGCGCCGTGAAATAGCGGCTGAAATCCACGCCGGGTGCCAGTGCGGCGAGTTGCGCCGCCGTCATCGGGTTGTAGGTCTTGGTGTCGTCGCGGCTGTCGACCTTGGTCCATTGCACCTTGGCGATCCCGGTCTCCAGGGCCACGATCGCGGCTGCGCGCCGTGTGCCTTCCGTGATGCCGGCGAGTTCCAGCATCTTCGCGACGTGCGGGCCGTAGGCGGCGAGCTTGTCGGCGTACTTGGCGTCCAGGTAGTAGTCACGGTCCGGCAGGCCGAGGCCATCCTGCACCAGGAAGAAAGCGTACTGATCCGAGCGCTTCGGGTCGGTGTTGACATAGCCGCCGAAGAGCCCGGTCTGGTTCTGCCGGGAGAGCTTGCCCAGATGTTCTATCAGCGCGCCCTTGTCGGCGAGCGCATCGATGGCGGCGAGTTCGTCTGCGATCGGTGTGGCGCCGAGGGATTCGATGCGCGTCTCGTCCATGAACGAGGCGTAGAGATCGCCCACTTGCTGGGCTTCCAGACCGCGGCTGTCTGCGGGGGCGGCAGCGGATTCCTCGATGATCGCCCGGAGGTTCTTCTCGGCCTCGTCGGCCAGCTTGGTGAAGCTGCCGTAGTTGGACCGATCCGCGGGGATCTCGTGCGCGGCCAGCCAACCGGCGTTCACGTGCTGGAAGAAATCGTCCTGCGGGCGGACCGAGGTATCGAAGCCCTTGGCATCCACGCCCGAGCCCAGCGTGACGGGGGCTGCTGCCGGTGCGGTGGTGGCGGGGGCCGGTGGCTCTTTGCCCGAACAGGCGGCAAGCGCGAGTGCGAGGGCGAGCGCAAGGGCGCGTTTCATGGAAGCTCCGGAGTGGCTGACCGTTGAAGGGGGCTATGGTGCTGTGGGGGCGATTGCTTTTCAATGCCGGGCTGTCCGCTCCTGTTCGGGCAAAAGGGGGTGAAAATGGAGATCAACCTTGATGCCGGCCGTCTGGCAGTGTTCATCGGCGGCTTCCTGCTGTTTCTGCTGCTGGAGACCCTTCGGCCGGCCCGCCCATGGCGTGGCGAACGCGGGTCTCGACTTGCCTTCAACGTGGGCGTGGCAGCGCTGAATACCGTGCTGGTGCGTGTGTTCATCTACGTGCCCATGCTCTTGTGGACGGTGCACGTCGAAGAGCAGGGTTGGGGCATCTCGCGCTGGCTGGGCCTCTACGGGTGGACCGAGATCATCGTCTCGCTGGTGGTGCTCGACTTCTTCGATTACCTCTGGCACCGCGGGAACCACCGCTGGCGCTTCCTGTGGCGCTTCCACAAGGGCCATCACGCGGATACGGGCATGGACGTTGGCACCGCCCTGCGTTTCCATCCGGGTGAACTGTTTCTCTCGGGCGGAGCCAAGGCACTCTGGTTGCTCGCCTGGGGGCCCACACCCGTGGCCTGGTTCCTGTTCGAGCTGCTGGTGAGTCTCTGTGCGCAGTTCCATCACAGCAACATCGACTTTCCGGATCCGGTCGAGCGCTGGTTGTCCCGCTTCATCGTGACGCCGCGATTCCATGCCGCGCACCACGCGGTGGAGCGGCGCGTCGGTGATGCCAATTTCTCCACCATCCTGAGTTGCTGGGATCCGCTTTTCCGCTCGTACGCCGATCCCGGCAGCCGGTCGGCACCCGCCTGGACAGGCATGGGGCTTGGCTTGCCGCAAGAGCGGGGCAAGGCGTTCTCCATCCGCGCCTGGCTCGAGGAGCCGCTGCGCTCGCGCAATCTTGATCTGAGGGTGGCGGGCGCGCGTGAGGATCCCCCACAGCAGTGATCCCCCGAAGTACTGGCAGTCGTAGCTGACGCGGAGTATGTTCCGCCCGTTCCACAACCCCGGAGAGATCCTCATGAAGCGCCTTGGAGCACTCGTATTTGTTCTTCCCCTCCTCGCGTTCGCCGCTGAGCATGGCGGAGCGCCCGCTGCCGACAAAGAAGCCGCCAAGACCACCGAAGCCGCTGCCGAACACGCCGGAACCGCTTCCGAGCACGCAGGTACTGCGGCAGAGCACGGTGGCAAGGCAGCCGAATCCAAGGCTGGTGCCGCTCACGGTGACCATCACGGAGAGGCCTCTGGCTCGCACGAGCATGCCGGCGAGGCAGCCGAGCACGGCGGCAAGCCCGCGGAAGAGAAAAAGCTCTGACGCCTTCCGCGTCCCGATCCCGAAGCGTGCGTCCTGCAGGGCTCCTGTCGGCACTGGTGCTGGCAGTGTTTCTCCTGCCGGGCGCACTTTGCGCGGAACCGCCTGAGGTTCCCCGAAAGTACTACGTCGAAGACATCAAGGCCGCGATGCACGCCCACATCGCGCGTACCGTGGATGCCGATGGGATCTTTCGCCTGAAAGACGACCGAACCGGTGAAATGCTTTCCCTGCGCTTCGTGAAGATCCACGACCCCGTGCGCAAGATCGACGACAACACCTACTTCGCCTGCACCGACTTCGCGGTGGCAGACGAGGCGGGCAAGCTCTACGACGTCGATTTCTGGATGCACCCGGACGGCGATGTACTCACCATCCATGACACCAAGGTTCACAAGGAGCCGCGCAAATCGCTGCTCTACGGCTGGTACAAGTACCCGCGCTATACCTTCGTCAACGACCAGGTGGTGACGTTGTACTGATGCCTGCCTTGCAACGGGCCTCGCGGCTCGCCGATCAGGGCACTGGTACGAACTCCGCCGTGAACCGCGTCACCATGAGCCGCGTGTATCCCTCGAAGCCTGAGTCTGTAGCCAGAAAAAGCCAGGCCTCACCGCTTGCGTCGCTGCGGAACAGGAACGGGGCCCCGGTGTTCTCGAGCAACTTGAAGCGGTAGCGCGGTGCGTCGATCGGCGTGGCGACGGCGATGTCTCCGATGACCATCGCGTCTCTTCCGCCGACGGACTGATTCCCCTTGTCGATGTTCAGCAGGCGCGTTGCGGGGTCCGCTGCCGGGCGGGTCAGTGATACGCCCGCTTTCACGAAAACCGACTCGCCCGGAGCGCCGCCAATGCCGATTGCTCCGGCGGGCGCATTCGAGGCGATGCGCGCAAGGAGCCGGACGCGGTAGTCGGTGTCCGGGCTGAGGCCCGTCACCTTGCGCCGCAGGAACATGCAGAGGTCATCGCTGTGGTTGTTGCCCGCCAGCACCAGAGCAAAGGGGCGCTCGAGGCCGAGGTACGGGGGAAGTCGGGTGAACCCGGACTCGAGCCTGTAGAACTCTTCCTCTCCGGCCGGGTAGTCGGCGAAGTCAGCGCCCCATCCCAAGGATCCATTGGCAAACGCGAACGTGTAGAGGCGGGTTTCCGCGGCCCGTGAGAAGGGTGCGACCATGAGCAAGCAAAGGCACAGGCCAATCAGGCGGTTCATGGCATTCATGGCGCGCACGGCATCACCCCCGCAGGTGGTTGTTCTTCTGATCTGACACGCCGACGGCGCGCTTCCGGTTCCCTCGGGGGTTCTGGTAGGGCGTGTATCGGAGATCGTAGTATCCGCGCCTCCCTGCATTGGAGTCGACGTCCATGAGATCCGACGACATCGCCGCAGCCCTGAGCGAAGTGCTGTGGACTGCGGAGCGGAATCGCCGTCCACTGCAGTTGCCGGATCTCCGCGTTGCCGTACCGGATCAGGCCGCGGCCTATGCCGTACAGCGCTGCACCTTCGATCAACGGGGGGCCGCGCTACTCGGTTTCAAATTGGGCGGCACGGTCCGGCCTGCGCCGGGAGAAGACCGACGCAGTTATGGCAGGCTCAGCGTAGCGCATCGGGTGGGAGAGGCGGGCTCCCCGGTCGATCCCGGCCGTTTCATGAACCCCTGCGTGGAGCCCGAGATCGCGCTGCGTCTGGGGCGTGAACTCGCCGGCGCGGGCCACGATCGTGCAAGTGTGGCCGCGCATCTCGATGCGGTGCTGCCTGCCCTGGAGATCGCCGATACCCGTTACACCGCGTTCCCGGCAGAGCTGCTCCACAACATCGCCGACAACAGTTCCAGCGGTGCGGTAGTGCTGGGTGATCCGGTGGCGTGGCGCGAGGACATGGACTTGCGTGCAGAAGCGGTACAGTTCTTTGCAGGTGCTGCGCTGGTGGGAAGCGGCGTGGGGGCAGATGTCATGGGTGATCCCCTGCTCGCGCTGTCCTGGCTTGCGGGTCGTCTGGCGCAGGACGGTCTCACACTGCCCGCCGGTGCTGTGGTGATCACCGGCGGCATCACGCCATCGGCGCCGGCGCTGCCCGGTCAGGCGTATCGCGCGGTTTTCAGCACCATCGGAGAAGTGTCGCTGCGTTTTTCCTGAGGAGTCCCCCGGCAAGTCGGGGTCTCCGGAGTCCTCATTCCACCCGTTGAGCAACAGGTGCTCTGATGTTGAGTTCAACAATGATGGTGGTACTGCCGCTTGTGGCGCTCTATGCCGTCTTCCTGCTCTGGTACGGAGGCCGGGGCAAGCCGATGCGCCGCGATGAAATCGACCGGCTGCTTGCGCCGCTGCGGGAGCGGGTCCAGGATCAAGCGGGACAAAGCCTCCTCGCAGACGTCGAGCGCCTCGTCGAGAGCGACGACGGCTGCGAGTTCGTGTTGCACAACGTGATTCGCTACCGCGAGAAAGCCCTCTATCCGCCGGGTTACGACTACGGTGACAGTGCGACGGCCGCTGACCGTCGCTATCACAAGGCCGTCGTGCCATACCTTCTTCGCTACGGAAACATTCCCGTGTTCGTCGCCAGCCGTAGTGGCGAATTCGTCGAGCCCGACGGCATCGACCGCTGGGATGTCGTTGCAATGGTCCGCTATCGCAGCCTGCGTGATTTCCTCCGCTTCGCCAACGCGGCCACGCAGGACCACATCACGGTCCACAAGTGGGCGGCAATCGAGAACACGCAGATATTTCCGGTGAAACCGTTCATGAGCCTGATCTTCGTGCGGGGGGCAGTGGGAGTGCTGCTCGCGGCGATCGGGCTGCTGCTCGTCTGAACGCCGCCCCTGCGCTGCAGTTGTCAGGGAGCGCTCATTCGACCAGCGGGAAACTGAGCGCCACGAACCACGCGAAGGCCAGCGCGTTCGCCACCGCCGCCACAGCAGGATGCCCCGTGCGCGCGAAAGCCCAGCGGCTGAACAGCCCGTACACCACGAAGAGCAGCAGGATCGCCGGTACGATGATCGCGAGGAAGAAGAGCCTCCCCGGGTTCAGCGCGATCGCCAGCACCAGAGACGCCAGAAAGGCGCACTTGCTCGCGAGGTAAGTGCCGCGCGCCGCGAACGGTGAACGGCTCATCCATTCGTCGGCAAGGAACCACGGCAGCGTGCCGCAAACAAGCGCCGCGATCAGCGGCATCCGCGGCGCCACCGGTTCGAGGTTCAGCACGAAGGCGTTCACGCCCAGCCCCACCGCCAGCAGCGCGTAGAGCGCAGTGGCACAAGCGGCCATCACGAGCGGCAGCGGCCGCGCTCCCGGCAGCGGTTCGCGCAGATGCCACGTGCCAACCAGCGTGAGCAGCCCGTAGAGCGCGAAGTGCAGCAGCAGGTAATCGCCAAGCAGGATGGGCAGGAACTGCCCCGGCACTTTCCACAGGATGAGCGGCGTCAGCAGCGCGGGCAGCAGCACCACGGGCGCCTGTCCGCGCCTCGCCCACCAGCGCCGACGTGGCGCGGCCTGCGCGCTCTTGCCCGCGCGCGGTAACAGGAAGGACAAGGGCCACGCCAGTGCCACCACGCCCGCGAGCAGCAACCCGATCCACGGCCCCTCCGCGGCGAGCGCCGGTGATGACGTCGGCGTCTTGCCGAAAGCGCTATCGAGCCATGCCACCGACTGCGCGAGCGTGTGACGGCTGTAGAGCACCCCGATGTGCTCCACGCCCGGCGCGAGCGTGGCGCGTCTTGCGGTGCCTGCCGCGAAGTCCCCGCGTGTGTCGTCCAGGGCCGCGCCGCCGGTGACGCGCAGCGCCTCCTTCGTCATGGCATCTGGCTCCAGCGCCCCATCCACCACCAGCAGGTTGCGCGGGCTGTTGGCAGCGGTCTTCGGCGTGATGCTGGGCGCGAACAGTGAGATCGCCACCGTGGCAGCGACGTCCGGATGCGCCTGCGCATGCCGCACCACGATGTCGGAGGCCATCGAGTGGCCCAGCACGGCGTAGGGTTCTCCGCCCGAGAGCTGCAAGGCGAGTGCACGCATGTCCTCCATGCTGCCCATCAGCACTCCGAGGCTGTGACGTTCTTCCTTCAGCCCGCCGCGCATGGGCTCCGCGTTCCGGCCGTGGCCCGGGAAATCGAAGGTCACGGCCACGTAACCGTTGCGCGCCAGTGTGAGCGCGAGGGGCTGCATCAGTTGCTGCGAGCCGGCAAAGCCGTGTGCGACCAGAACTACCGGCGGGTTCTGCGCGGTGTCCGCAGGGCGGAACACCGTGACGGGCTGGCTGCCCTGCTGGCGCGTCTCGATATGCAGGCCCTCGCGCATCTCCCCGAGGCGCAGCAGCGCAATCAGGATCGCGACTGTGGCAAGCACGGCCAC
>JBILEG010000132.1:0-8222 GCA_044352225.1 Pseudomonadales bacterium
GCTCCACCTCGCGCGTGAGCGCCAACGCCGGCATCATCACCATCGTCATCGTGAGAATCACGCCGAGCAGCCCCGGCACGGTGTTGTACTGCGAGATGCCTTCAGGGTTGTAGCTGCGGTGTGGCACCACCTCGAAGGGCGCATCGCCCGGGGTGACGCCGGCCGCGGCGAGGCGCTGGTGCGCAAGTGCGCTCCGCGCGAGGCCGATCGCAGCGGCGAGCGCGTTCGAGGCGGAGGCCGGGTCCGTGGCGTCGGCCTCGAGCAGCACTTGCGGGTGCTCGTTGCGCAGCAGCCTTCGTGTGAAGCCCTCCGGAATCGTCACCACGAAAGCGACATCGCCGCGCGCGAGTTGCAGGTCGCCCTCGGCCTCGCTGGCATTCGCGGCCACGATGCGGAAGTAACCCGAGTTGCCGAAGGCGTTGACGATGGCGCGCGTGTAGGCGCTGTGGTCCTGCACGAAGACCGCCGTGGGCAGGTGCTTGGGATCGCTGTTGATGGCGAAGCCGAAGAGCACCAGTTCCACCAGCGGCACGCCGACGATCATGCCGAAGGTCACGCGGTCGCGCCGCAGCTGGATGAACTCCTTGATCAGCACGGCCTTCACACGCCGCGCAGACAATCGCCTGAAGCGCGCGCGCAAACGGGCCAGCAGTCCGTTTTCAGTGCCCATCCGTGCCTGCCCTGCGGCGCTGCATCAGATGGATGAACACGTCTTCGAGCGTGGTGTCGCCCTCGCTCCAGAGGAGTTGCGGGTCGTTGCGGAAGGGCGCCACCGCGGCGAGCAGCATCGCGCGGTCGGTGCCCGTCACATGCAGGGTCTCGCCGAAGGGCGCGACCTGCTCGATGCCCGGCAGGCGCTCGAGTGTGCTGCGCAGAGCGCTGGTTGCGCTGCCGCGCACCCGCAGGGTGTGCAGGCCCGCGTGCGCGAGCAGTTCCGGGATGGTGCCGTCGGCCAGGATATGACCGTCCATGATGTAGACGATGCGATGGCAGCGCTCGGCCTCGTCCATGTAGTGCGTCGAGACCAGCACCGTCACGCCCTCGTCAGAGAGGCGGTGGATCGCGTCCCAGAACTCGCGCCGGGCCTGCGGGTCCACGCCGGCGGTGGGTTCGTCCAGCAGCAGGAGCTTCGGCTCGTGCATCACGCAGGCGGCGAGGGCGAGCCGCTGCTTCCAGCCGCCGGAGAGTGCGCCGGCGAGTTGCTTGCGCCGCGCGCCGAGACCGATCCGCTCGAGCGCCTCTTCGACCTTTTGCCGCCGTGGCTGCAGGTTGTAGAGACGGGCCACGAAGTCGAGGTTCTCCTCGATGGTGAGATCCTCGTAGAACGAGAAGCGCTGCGTCATGTAGCCCGTCTGCAGCTTGATCAGTGCCGCCTCGCGGATGATGTCGTAGCCGAGGCAGGTGCCGTTGGCGGCGTCGGGGTTCAGCAGCCCGCAGAGCATGCGGATGGTGGTGGTCTTGCCGCTGCCGTTCGGCCCGAGGAAGCCCACGATCTCGCGCTGGCGTACGCGCAGCGAGATGTTGTCGACGACGGTGCGGTCGCCGAAGCGCTTGGTGAGACCGCTGACGTCGACGACGTTCATGTGCCGCCCAGCGAGGCGAGGGGTACGTCCACGATCTGCCCCGGCGAGAGCGTCGCTGCCTCGCCCAGCAAATCGGCCTGCACCAGCACCACGAGCTTCTGGCGGCTCTCGACCGAGTAGATCACCGGCGGCGTGAATTCCGGCCCGCTCGCGATGAACGAGACGCGCGCCTGGAGCCCGCTCGCGCAACCATCGCACTGCAGGGGCAGCATCTGGCCGATGCGCACGCCGCTCGCGAGCGCCTGCGGCACGAAGACGCGGAGTGTGCGATTGCCCGGCGGCAGCAGCGTCAGCACCGGCGCGGCCGGGCCCGCGGTTTCGCCCGCGTAGCGGATGATCTCTTCCACACGGCCGTCGGCGGGCGCCTTCAGCGTGCGCTGTGCCAGACGCCAGGCCGCCTCCTGTTCGGCCGCGGCCACGCCATCGACCACGCGCCGCGCCGCTTCGATTTCCTGCACGCGGGCCGCAATGCCGGCGACCTGCAGATTGGCCTCCATTTCCTGCAGCCGTGCCGAGGCCACGTTGCGTGCGGTACGCGCCTGATCGAGCGCCGACTGGCTCTGCACCTTGCGCTTCACCAGGTCGCGGACGCGGGTGAGGTCGAGGTCGGCCTGTGCGAGATCCGCGCGTGCTGCGGCGCGGTTGGCCTCGATCACGGCGATTTCCTCTGCGCGCTTGCCGGTGGTGAGGTTGACGAGGCGCGCCTTGGCTTCGGCGTGACGTGCGGTGGCGGCATCGAGTGCGTAGCGCGCGTCGTCGCTCTCCAGCACGGCGACGGTGTCGCCGGCCTTCAGCTCATCACCCCGCTGCACCGCGAGGCTGGCGATGCGTGCGCCTTCCAGCGGCGCGATGAACAGCGGCTCGCCCTCGATGTAGCCGCTCAGTGTGGTCGCCGGGACGCTGCAGAACATGTGGGCGACAAGGGAGAAACTGCAGAGCCAGTCCGCCATTCCCGACCTCGGTGTGATGTGGTGGATCGCGCGCGAACGCGCCACGGCCGGATGGCCGCGAACGCCCTCAGGTTAGACCATTTCCGCAGCCCTGCCCGCCGGGCTCAGGCCGAGCGCAGGCGCAGCGCGTTGGCCACCACCGACACCGAGGACAGGCTCATTGCGGCCGCGGCCAGCATCGGCCCCGGCTGCAGGTGGAAGAACGGGTAGAGCAGCCCTGCGGCCACGGGAATGCCGAGCGCGTTGTACAGGAAGGCAAAGCCCAGGTTCTGGCGCATGTTCCGCACCGTGGCGAGCGAGAGCGCACGTGCCCGTGCGACGCCGTGCAGATCCCCCTTCACCAGCGTGAGCTGCGCGCTGGCCATGGCCACGTCGGTGCCGGTTCCCATCGCAATCCCCACATCCGCAGCGGCGAGCGCCGGTGCGTCGTTGATGCCGTCCCCGGCCATCGCCACGCGGCGCCCCTCGGCCCGGAGGGCTTGCAGCAGCGCCACCTTGCCCGCGGGCAGCAGACCGGCGTGCACTTCCTGCAGGCCGAGGCTCTGCCCGATCGCCGCGACGGCGCCCGGGTTGTCGCCGCTCGCGACGATGATGCGCAAGCCCGCCGCCCTGAGTGCCGCGATCGCATCGGCAGCACCCGGTTTCAGCGTGTCTGCCACGGCGATCAGCCCTGCGAGCCTGCCGTCGGCAGCGAGGAACATCAGTGTGGCTCCCTGCTGCTGCAGGGCGGTGATTTCCGCAGCGAGGGGTGCAGTGTCGATGCTGCTCTGCTCCATGAGCGCGGCACTTCCCAGTCTGAGGACGCGCGCCCCGATGCACCCTTCCACACCGGCACCCTCGAGCGCGCGGAAATCCGCCACCGCCGCGCGGGCGAGCCCGCGCCTGCCGGCCTCCTCGAGCACGGCCCGCGCCAACGGATGCTCACTCGACTGCTCGAGGCTTGCCGCCAGCCGGAGTACCTCGTCCTCGCCGTTGCCGGTGGCGCCGTGCACGGCGACGAACGCAGGCCTGCCGACGGTGAGCGTGCCCGTCTTGTCCAGCACCAGCGTATCGATCTGCGCGAGCCTTTCGATGGCCTCGGCATCGCGGAACAGCAGGCCCGACTGCGCCGCCCGCCCCATCGCCACCATGATCGACATGGGCGTGGCGAGCCCCAGCGCGCAGGGGCAGGCGATGATCAGCACCGCGACGCCGTTCAGCACGGCATGCGTCCACGCCGGTGCGGGCCCCAGCAGACCCCAGGCAAGGAATGTTGCCAGCGCGAACAGCAGCACGCCTGGAACGAAGACCGCCGCCGCGCGATCGGCAAGGCCCTGCATCGGTGCCCGCGAGCGGCGTGCCTGCGCGACCAACGCCACGATCTGCGCGAGCACGGTGTCTTCGCCCACGGCGGTGGCACGCAGCACGAGCACGCCGTTGCCGTTCTGCGTGGCGCCGATCACATGGCTGCCGGGCTCCTTGCCCACCGGCATGGATTCGCCCGTGAGCATCGATTCGTCCACCGGGGACATGCCCTCGATCACCTCGCCGTCCACGGGTACTTTCGCGCCCGGCCGCACCCGCAGCCTGTCGCCGGGGCGCAGTGCCGCGAGCGGCACGAGCTCTTCGCTGCCAGCGGCGCGCAGGCGGCAGGCAGTGTCCGGCGCGAGTCGCAAGAGTGCTTGCAGCGCGGATGAGGTGGCGGCGCGCGCGCGCAATTCCAGCACCTGCCCGAGCAGCGTCAGCGTGACGATGGAGGCCGCGGCCTCGAAGTACACCGCCACGCGGCCGTGTTCGCGGAAGGCATCGGGAAAGGCTCCGGGTAGCAGCGCGGCGACCACGCTGTAGCCGAAGGCCGCAGCCACGCCGGTGCCGATCAGTGTCCACATGTCCGGCCTGCGCTGGCGTATCGATGCTGCCCACCGCAGGAGCAGCGGCCAACCGGCCCACAGCACCACGGGCGCCGCGAGCAGGAACTGCAGTGGATTGCGCCAGGTCTCGGGTAGCCATGTCCCGCCATGTCCCCACATGGCGAGCAGCATCAGCAGGATCGAAAAGGGAAGCGAGAAAAGAAAGCGTCGCTGCATGTCCTGCAGTTCCGGGTCTTGCGGCAGGGAAGCGGCCGGTAGCACCGCTTCGAGCGCCATGCCGCAGAGCGGACAGCGCCCGGGCCCTTCTTGCAGGATCTGCGGATGCATGGGGCAGGTATGCATCCCGCCCATGCCGCCCATGCCGCCCTGTGCCGCTGCGGGCGCTGGCGCCGACAGGAACGCCGTCGGGTTTGCCTCGAACTTGTTCAGGCAGCCCGCGCAACAGAATCGGTAGTCCACGCCCGCGTGCCGCGTGTGCTGCGGTGCGTCCGCGGCGACACGCATACCGCAGACGGGGTCCCGTAAACCCTCGGTTGCAGGCGTGCTGGCGCCCGGCGTGCCGGTGGCCATGGGGGAGGCCCTCCTGATGCCTGCGTTCGAGCCTACGCCCTTCGCAGCGCGCCGCGCGCCTTGTTCTGGCGATGGTTGCGAGATGCCTGACATGGATCAAGACGCCCGTGCTAGCCTGCGATGCCAAGCACCCGGCCAGAGCGCCACCCAAGAGCACCTTCCCATGACGTCCCGGGTTTCCATGATCCTTGCGGCAGCGCTCCTCGGCGCAACTCCCGCACTCGCCATGACTGCCGTCACGCCCATCGCCGATGCGCGTGCGGGCAGCGGCACTGTGTTAACCCTCCGTGGCACCGTGACCGTTGCTGCCGGTGCCTTCGCGTCCTCCACCTTCGATCAGGGCTTCGCGCTGCAGGACAGCACCGGCGGTATCTACGTCACCATGCCGGTGAACGCCGGGTTGGGCACAGGACGTCAGGTGCGTGTGAGCGGCACTGTGGGTGATGACGGATACGGGCTGACGGTGTTTCGCGTCGCGGCGGTGTCGGACGTTCGCCCGACTCTCGCTCAGGTGGATACAGCGCCCCGCCCTGTGGGTACCGGCGAAGTCGGCGAGGCGACGGAAGGCCTCCTGATCACGGTGAGTGGTACCGTCACGCGTGGCCCGACGGACGACATGCCCTTCGGCTACAGCGTGTTCATCGACGACGGCTCCGGCGAGACGCAGGTCTTCATGCCTGCCTCCACGGGCGTGAATCCTTTCCGGATACCGTTCCTGAAGGTGGGTAGTCGAATCCGAGTCGCCGGGTTCTGCGGCCAGTACCGGAGCCAGTACGAGGTCTTGCCGCGCGTGCGGGCGGATATCGAGAAACTGCCCTGACCCCGTCCGGGGCCGTGGATGGGCGCGCTCTCAGATATGGTAGGTCTCGGTGTTGCCGTCCACGCCGATCGCCTGACCATTTATCATTTTTGCGGCCGGTGAGGCGAGGAACAACGCCAGATCCGCTATCTCCGAGGCTTCGACGAAGCGCTTGATCGACTGTCCCGAGAGGTACTCCGCCGTCACCTGCTCCGGCGTGATGCCGCGCTGTACCGCCTCGGCGGCGATCACGCGATCCATGCGATCACCCCGCACCGTGCCCGGGCAGATGCAGTTGCAGCGCACCTCGTGCGGGCCGAGTTCGATCGCGAGCGATTTGGTGAGCCCCACGATCGCCCACTTGGCAGCCGCGTAGGGCGTGCGCATCCCGAAGCCGTAGACGCCTGCCATCGAGGAGATGCTGATCACGCTGCCGCTACGCTGCGCCTTCATCAGCCCCGCGACGCGGCGCGTGCAGCGGAAATGCGAATCGAGACTCACGCGCAGGCATTGCTCCCATTCCTCCGGCGCGATGTCCTCGACGAAAGCGGTGGGGCCCTTGGTGCCGGCGTTGTTCACCAGCACGTCCACGCCGCCCAGATCCGCGAGGGCGACGTCGAGCCAGGCATCGATGGCAGCACCGTCGGAGAGATCCACCTGCGTGGCCACGGCCTGCGGGAATTCCGCGCGGAACGCAGCGAGCGCGGCGGGATCGACGTCGCAGACATGCACGCGTGCGCCATTGCCAATGAAGGCCGCGGCGATGGAGCGGCCGATGCCTGCGGCAGCAGCCGTGATCAGAACGCGTTGCGACATCGGTGATCTCCCGGTCCGGACTGGGTTGTGTGCTGAGCGCGCCCGGATGGTAGCGCGGCCCGATGGCAAGCGCATCGGCCGCGCGCCGCACTGCGCTGCCCGCATCCGCGTTGGCGCGTATTTCCCCGGCTCCCCCGATGTCGCCCAATGAAAGCCCGGAGTGAACGGAAGAGGAGGTCGACATGTCCGGTTCCGAATACAGCATGAGGGAGCGTCTCCTGGCGCCGCCGGTAGCGCGCGCACCGCATCGCGAACGGCGCGGTGAGGGCGATCGCCCGGAGGCTCAGGTGCTTGCGCTGCTCAATCCCGACCAGCTGCATCGCCTCAAGGCCATCGAGAGTTTCGGCTGGAGGCTGGCATTCGTTCGCAAGCCGCTCTTCCAGGACGTGATACCGGTGGTCGAGTCGGCTGACGGCCGTCAGCGTTGCGTGATGGACGCCATCGGACAACTCGAGCCCGGCACCGTGGTGCAGATGCGCTGAGCCTCGCTGCCGCCGGCCGCCCGCTGCCTTTACCTGCACGCGGCTGGCGGCCTATGCTCCCCGCGTTGCGGCGCTCCGATCGGTACCTATCCTCCGGCAGTCCGGCCCGCACGCATGCGGGGGGTTCCGATGCCATCACTCAATATCGCCATTGTCGTTCTCTATCTTGCCGCCATGCTCGCCTTCGGCTGGTGGGGCAAATCGCGCACGCGCAACACCAGCGATTATCTGGTGGCGGGGCGTCGCCTCGGGCCGCTGCTCTACACGGGAACAATGGCAGCCGTGGTGCTGGGTGGGGCGTCCACCGTGGGCGGCGTTGGGCTTGGCTACCGCTACGGCATCTCCGGCATGTGGCTGGTGGTGGCGATTGGCGCCGGCGTGCTGCTGCTCAGCCTGTTCTTCGCGCCCACCGTGCAACGCCTGCGCATCTTCACGGTCTCGCAGATGCTCACGCTGCGCTACGGCACCCGCGCAACGCGCGTCTCCGGCATCGTGATGCTGGCCTACACGCTGATGCTGAGCGCCACCTCCACCGGCGCCTACGCCACGATCTTCGTGGTGCTCTTCGGCTGGGACCGCGCCACCTCGATCGCGCTCGGCGGCGCCATCGTGCTGGTGTATTCCACCGTGGGTGGCATGTGGTCCATCACGCTCGCCGACATGGCGCAGTTCATCATCAAGACCGTGGGCATTTTCTTCCTGATGCTGCCCTTCGCGCTGGAGTCCGCCGGCGGATTCGCGGGCATCGCGGCACGCGCGCCCGAGGCGTTTTTCAGCATCACCGGCATCGGCTTCGAGACCATCGTCACCTACTTCGTGGTTTACACGCTCGGCCTGCTGATCGGGCAGGACATCTGGCAGCGCGTGTTCACGGCGGGCACACCCGGCATCGCGCGCTGGGGCGGCGCCACGGCGGGCGTGTACTGCATCCTCTACGGCGTGGCGGGTGCGGTGATCGGCATGGCGGCGAGCGTGATCCTGCCCGAGATCGCTGCCAAGGACGACGTCTATGCCGACGTGGCCCTGAAGGTGTTGCCCGTGGGCTTGGGCGGCCTTGTGCTGGCTGCCGCCGTGGCGGCGATGATGTCCACCGCCTCCGGTGCGCTGATCGCCGCGGCCACCGTTGCCCGCGCGGACGTGGTGCCCACGGTGTCGGCATGGCTCGGGCGTGC
>JBILEG010000133.1:0-8209 GCA_044352225.1 Pseudomonadales bacterium
CGGGCAAGGACCATTGAACCGGAAGTCGGTATACAGTCAGGGATGCTGGCAATCACCCGCCGTCGGGTGAATCCCGCATTCGCGGGAGAGAGTGGGAAAAACTTTTCTGCGAGCCTTGCGGGATGCATACCCAGAACAGCCCTACGGCCCGAAGCGGCCCCGCTTTGCCCCTGATCGTGGCCATGGCCCTGGTCGGGACCATCTGGTTGCTGGCACTGCAGTTCGTGCTCGACGAACCCTGGCTCGGGTTACAGCTCAAGGCCGAGGGCGATGCCGTGCTGGCAGCGGATGTCAGCGTGGATCACGGGATACCGCAAGGCGCGCGCTTGCTTGCGATAGGTCCCGCGGGCGGAAACCGGATCACGCTCCGCGCGAGCGATCTGATCGAGGAGCCCGACTTCTTCGACACCTACCCGGAGATGGGCGACTTCTTCGCGCGGCAATCGGGTTTCAGGCGGACGTTGGACCAGGAGGTGGAGCTCGAATGGAGCCTGGGCGAACGTAGCGGCGTGACCCGTATCACGCCCGTCGCACGCCCGGTCACGAGCCTTCCGCCCACCTTCTGGTTCCAGCTCTGCTGCGGCAGCATCGCCACCGTGATCGGCATCTGGGTGTGGTTGCTGCGACGCGAGTCGTGGAGCGCGCGCATGCTGATGCTCACCGGCGCGAGTTACCTGCTCTTCACGGCACCGGCGGCCGTCTACAGCAGCCGCGCGCTCGCAATCGACGGGGAGCTCTTCCGCGTCCTGTCCTCCGCCAACCACTTCGGGGCCAATCTCTTCGGCTGCGGATTGGTGGCGCTCATGCTGAGCTACCCGCGCCTGCGCTGCCACCCCGCGTGGATCGCCCTGCCCTTCGCCATCTTCATGCCCTGGTGGCTCGCCGACGTGCTGCGCCTCGCGCCCGACCAGGACTGGGGTAGCCGCTTGCCGATCATGACCCAGATGTGTGCCGCCATCGTGATCGGCGTAGTTCAATGGTTCCTCGCGCGGGGTGACGTGCTCGCGCGCGCTGCGCTGCGCTGGGTGCTGCTCTCGGTGCTCGTAGGCAGCGGGCTCTTCGTGTTTCTCGTCGTTGGCAGCCAGATGCTCGGGAGCTTCCCGCCGCTGCCGCAGGGATATGCCCTGGGATTCTTCCTGATCATGTTCGCGGGGCTCGCGCTCGGCGTAGGCCGATACCGCCTCTTCGACCTCGATCGATGGGCCTACTACGTGCTTCTCTGGGTGGGCGGCGCAGCGCTGGTGCTGGCACTGGACGCAGTGATGATCGCGTTCCTGCACATGGCACCTCCCTCGGCACTTTTGTCTTCCGTTCTGTTGGTGGGCGCTATCTATGCACCCGTGCGCCAGTGGCTGATGCTGCGCTTCACCCGGGCGGCTCCGCTGCAGGCCCAGCCGCTCTCGGATGTGCTCGCACTCGCCCTGATCGTGGAGCCGGCGGAGCGTGCCGGGGCCTGGCGGCAGTTGCTGGAGCGCCGCTTCAGTCCGCTGCGGATCGAGGAAATCCCGGCGGCAGAGGACACGGGAGTCCGGGTGATGGACGACGGGCTCTCTCTCGCAGTGCCGGCGCGCAGCGGCTGCCCGGCCCTGCGCCTGCACCTGCGGGAAGACGGCCAATCGCTGTTCTCGCACCGTGACCAGCAGTTCGTGGAGTCGCTGCAGGCGCTGCTCGGCCAGACCTTGCTGCAGCGTTCAGCGCTGGACGAGGCGGCAAAGGCCGAACGCCAGCGCATCGGCGAAGACCTCCACGACGATCTGGGCTCGCGCCTGCTGATGCTGATACACCGCTCGCACGACGAGGAGCTCGCCGGCATCGCGCGCGATGCGATGGCAGACCTGCGCTCGATACTCTCGGCGATCGACGGCCCCGGCGCCATGCTGGCCGAGATGCTCGCCGACTGCCGTGCCGAAGCGGCCGCGCGTTGCGAGGCGGCTGGCACCGAACTCGCCTGGCAACAAGACACCAACCTGCCCGAACACCGCCTATCGGCGCAGGCCCGGAGCGCGCTCGAGCGTTGCCTGCGCGAACTGATTACCAACGCCCTGAAACACGCCCGCCCGGCGTGGCTCGAAGCGCGCGTGGAGCTGAACGGCAACCGACTGGCCATCGGCCTGCGCCATCCCTGGTCCGCTGGCGGAGAGATCCGCAAGGGTCGCGGCCTCCAGGGAACGGAACGGCGCATCGGCTCGTTGTCGGGGACCCTTCAGATCTCGCAGGAGGCGGCCGGGCAACTGGAAGCCCGGCTGGAGTTGCCACTGTGAAGCGCGTACTGATCGTGGATGATCTGCCGGACGCGCGCGAGTTGCTGGGCTCCATCGCGCGCGCGAGCTTTCCCGATGCCGAACTCCACTACGCCGACGGTTACGCCTCGGGGCAGCTGGCCATCGGGCGGGGGCCCTGGGATCTCGCGCTGGTGGATCTGTCGCTGGGCGACGGTGACGGCACCCAGCTGGTGGGCGAGTTGCACCGCCGGCAACCGCATTGCCTCTGCGTGATCTGCAGCATCCATAACGACGACCGACGCGTCTTCGAGGCGATGCGGGCGGGTGCGGACGGCTACCTGCTGAAAGACCAGCCCCAAGCGGTGACCGTGCGGCAGTTGATGTCCATTGCCGACGGGCTGCCACCGCTCTCACCCCCAATTGCACGGCGGCTGATCGCGTACTTCCAGGGCGCGGAAGGGCAGCCACCGGACGGGACGCTCACGCCGCGCGAACGGGAGGTGTTGGCCAAACTGGCGCAGGGCATGACGCTCGCCGACATCGCGGGGGAACTGCACCTCTCCCGCCACACCGTGAGCGACCACGTGAAGAACATCTACCGCAAGCTCGGCATCTCCAGCCGGGCCGAAGCGGCACTCAGGGCGAGATCGATGGGGCTGACCTGAGTGGAAGGGGCGGTGCAACCACCGCCCGCAGCCGTGCCGCCCGCGTCAGAGGCTTCAGCCTGCCGTCTCGCTCTGGTAATAGCCCATGAGGATGCGCGCCACTTCCGGACGGGCGAACTCCATCGGCAGGTCCATGCCGGCTGCCAGCATCTCGCGCACCTTGGTGCCCGAGAGCTGCACGAAGTCATCGGCCTCATGGTCAGGCGCGTCACGCATCATCACGACCTTGCCGAGCTTCTTCGAGAAGGCGGTGTTGTCGGCACGGAAGATCTGGATCTCCAGCGCGCCCGCGGGCACTTCCTCGTCGAAGACCGTCTGTGCATCGAAGGCGCCGTAGTAGCTGCCCACGCCGGCGTGGTCACGGCCAACGATGAGGTGGGTGCAACCGCAGTTCTGGCGGAACACCGCGTGCAGCACGGCCTCGCGGGGGCCGGCATAGAGCATGTCGAAGCCGTAGCCGGTGATCATCACCGTATTGGCCGGGAAGTAGAGCTCGACCATCTTGCGGATGGCGGCGTCACGGATGTGGGCGGGGATGTCGCCGGCCTTCAGCTTGCCGAGCAGCATGTGGATCAGGACGCCGTCGCCACCGACCGCCTCCTTCGCCATCTTGCAGAGTTCTTCGTGGGCGCGGTGCATGGGGTTGCGGGTCTGGAAAGCCACCACGGTCTTCCAGCCGCGCTCGGCGATTTCGTTGCGGATCTCGACGGCGGTGCGGAAGGTGTCGGGGAACTCCTGCTGGAAGTAGCTGAAGTTCAGCACCTCGATGGGCCCCGAAATCACGGTGCGGCCAAGGCCCGCGAAGGTGGACACCCCGGGGTGCTTGGGATCGAGGGTGCGGAAGATCTTTTCCGCCATGGCCGAGATCTCGGCCTCGGTGAACTCCTCGATGGCCTCGACGTCCTGGATGGCGAGCACCGGGTTGCCGGGCACGTTGGGGTCACGCAGCGCGATGCGCTTGGCGCCGCGGATGGCGGAGGCATCATGGGTGAGGTTCACGACCGGCACCGGCCAGAACAGGCCCCCGGTGGTGTGCAGGCGCTCGGCCACGGACAGCGCATCGGCGCGGTTCATGTAGCCCGTGAGCGGGTTGAAATAACCCGCCCCCAGCATCACGGCGTTGGCGGCAGCGGCGGAGTTCAGGAGCAGCGAGGGCAGGCCCTCTGCTTCTTTCTGGAGCGCCTCGTTGCGGGCGGCGTCGTACACAAAACGCGGTTGCAGCTGCTCGGAACCGTGCGGCTTGATCATGGGGCTGTGTCTCCGGAGATGGCGTGTAGTGCAGGGCGCGCCGCGCGTGCAGCGCGCCCGTGTGCGATGGAACTCAGGCCGAGAGGATGCCGCGGCGCGTGAGGTCGTGGATCAGCATGTCGACTTCCTGCGCGAGCGTCATGCGGTCGGTGTGCAGGTGGATCTCGGGGGCCTCGGGGGCCTCGTAGGGGTCGTCGATGCCCGTGAAGTTCTTGATCTGGCCCGCGCGTGCTTTCTTGTAGAGGCCCTTCGGGTCGCGCTTCTCGGCCTCGGCGAGCTCGCAGTCGACGAAGACCTCGATGAAGGGCATCCCGGAGGCCGCGTGCAGCGCGCGCACCACGTCGCGGTCGGCGCGGTAGGGGCTGATGAAGCTGGTGAGCACGATCACGCCGCAATCAACGAAGAGCTTGGCGACTTCACCGATGCGGCGGATGTTCTCGGTACGGTCCTCGGCGGTGAAGCCGAGGTTCTTGTTGATGCCGAGGCGGATGTTGTCGCCGTCCAGACGGTAGGAGAGCTTGCCGCGCTTGAAGAGTTCTTCCTCGAGGGCCACTGCAACCGTGCTCTTGCCGCTGCCCGAGAGGCCCGTGAACCAGAGCGTGGCGCCCTGCTGCCCCAGCAGCTGGTGGCGGTGCTCACGCTGGATCTCGCCCTCGTGCCAGTGGACGTTGGTGGCTTTCTGCTCGGTCATCGGATGTTCCTGGTCTGCGGTTGAAACGGAATGCGTTCGCTTGGGTTCCGGGATGTCCGGAATCGCCTGCGCGCCGGCCTAACCGGCGCGGCGCGGAAGGATATACCGCTCGCGGTACTCCTTGAAGGTCTCGGCCAGGCCTTCCTCGGTGAAGCCGTACTCCTCGAGCGTGTAGTGGTGCTCGGGGCGGGCCTCGCGGCGGTTCATCTCGCGCCAGCGCTCCATCTCGGAGCGGGCCTGGTCGGTGAAGTCCATGCCGACGAAGTCGTAAAGGCGCTTGATCTGGCCGAGCGGCTCCTTGACGGTGTCCTGGAACCAGACATCGAGGTAGCGCTCGTCGTAGCCGGCATCCCGGAAGCGCATGGTGGTCTTCATGCTCTTCGCCCATTTCTCGCACCAGTGGCGCGCGATATCGGGCTTGGAGGCACCATCGGCCAGCGGGGCGCTCAGCGTGTACATCATGCTGGCGTAAGAGGGCATCAGCTCTACCGGGTCACGGTGCGTCTGCAGCACTTTCACGTCCGGGAATGTCTCGAATAGCGCCTCGGGGAAGTGGATGTGGTGCGGCGCCTTGAGCACCCAGCGCTCGGCGCTCTGGCCGTAGCGCTTCTTCTGCCACTGCAGGAACTGCAGCAGGCGCTTGAGGTAACGGTAGGCCGGGCGCTGATCGATGCCGTCGAGCCACACGCCGTAGTGCGGCAGGTGCGCGTAGGACTCGGGCACGGTGCTGTAGAAGCACTGCTCCAGCAACATGATGTCTTCGTCGGGGCCCATCGCGTCCATCGGATGAATGGAGGCGAGTTCCGGCGCGGCCTCGAGCATGGCGCGGATCTCGGCCTCGGCGATGGCGATGCGCGGATCGCGCGAGACGAAATCCGTGCCCGGCAGCGGCACGGGGAACCGGACCTCGTACCACAGCGGCGCGAACATCCGGTGATCAGACGCGATCGTGCGGTGCATCATCGTGGTGCCGGTGCGGGGCAGGCCCACGATCGCGACCGGCGCGTTGATCTCTTCCTCGAGGATCTCGGGGTGGCGACGGAACCAGTCCTCGGCACGCAGCCGCGTGATCAGGATGTTGCGCACACGGTCATTGAAGAAATGGACGCCGGCGGCGTTCAGCCCCGCCTCCTCGTTCAGCGCGACCATGAGCAGGCGCATGGGTTCGACGAAGCAGTCGTCACCGAAATCGGACAATCCGCCAGCCTCGCGGCTGGCCTCGGACATCAGGCGGTCGGCATCAAAAGGTGCGCCGGCGGTCTTGCTCATGCGGTCTCCTTGGCGAGTTCGGCCAGCGTGGCGACGCGGGCGCTCGGGTGGACGATTTCGGCAGCGCCGATCCAGCGGAAGCAGAGCGTGCCGTTACGGTGCCCTGCGGTATCGAGCCAGTTGGGCAGACCCGGATCGCGCGCGCCGATCAGGATGCGCACGCTGCCATCGGGCCGCAACACCGCAGTGTGCTTGTTCACGTGGATGGTGTGGTAGCGGTAATCGAGGGATTCCATCCAGTAGTTGTCGGTCTGCAGGTTCCAGGAGCGGCACTCCGGGATGCGCGGCACATCGATCACCAGGAACTGTTCGGGCTCGAGGTCGAAGTAGCTGTGGTAGTAGAAGATGTTCGGGTCCCCGCCCACCGCCTGACAGAGCGCCTGATCACCGGGCGGCAGCTCGTTCGGCCGCGGCAAGTAAGACTCGCTCCAGTCGCAGAAGAGCCGGGCCGTGTTCTCGACGAAGGCCGCCGCCCGCTTAAGGTTCGCATCGAAGCGCTCGGCCGTGAGCGGCGCGGGCGTGGCGCCGGCGTCGAGGCGCTCGATGCTGATCTGCGCGGGGATTTCGGTCTTGCGGTCGAGGAAGGTCTGGCGGATGAGCAGTGACTGGCTCTCGGCGTCGGTGGGGAGCCAGTTGCCGGGCTTGGGCGTGCTGCTCAGGATCACCTCGAAGCTGCCATCCGGGTTCAGTGCCAGGTTGTTGCTGTCCAGAAAGCCCGTCTCGATCTGGCGGAAGTTCTCGGCGTAGCTGCCCTTGCTGGTGGCCATGCTGATGTAGTGAACGGTGCCACGCGTGCCGCGCACGCGGTAGTCGAAGCGGCCGTCGAGCACGGCTTTCTCGTAGATGTTGTCGGGGTTGTCCGCGCCGATCTTGATCGTCTCGTGCGAGGGCTTGTAGAGCACCGGGAACGCAGGGTCGTTGAACTCGACGTACCACTCCAGCCCGGCGCGCACCAGACGGCTGAGATACCGGAAGCCCTCGGCCCGGTTGAAGGGATCGGCCGGCGTCTCGGGGCGCAGGATCTGGTCCCCGGCGCGCTTCATCGCGTCACAGAACTCGGCCCAGGCCTGGCCGTTGCTCACCCGCTGGTCGGCGTCGGACATCGTGTTGGTCTCCGATGGAGAGAAGCAAAAAAGGGATGGCGGATCGTGCTCCGGGCGGGGCAGAACTGCATCACCCGAACGCAGTAGAGCAGCCGGACTCGACGCGCACTCTTGCCGGGGAGCGTTCCGGAGAGCCCCACGGCGCCGCGCGAAGGCTAGCACAGGGTATTGGTGGCGCCCCCAGCCCGGGGTGACCGGTGCCCGTGTGGATCCGTGCAGAGTTCCGCGCCGGGGCACCTGGCCGCTGATCACTTTTTTGTGGCACTGCCGCCACTCGGCAGGCAGCATTGCCCGAGGCCACTTCACTTTCCGGGAGCTGAAATGCGAATCGTCAGAACCGAAATCACCATCGCCGCCCCGCCTCAGACCGTGTGGAGCATCCTTGATGACCTCGACCGTTACGGGGAGTGGAACCGCGTGCTGCCGCGTGCCGCCGGCTTCACCACGGCCGGCCGCAGATTGGATGCATCCATCCGTTTCTCGAACGGCGTGAGCCACGAATTCGGACCGCTGCTGCTGCGCGTGGTCGGCGCGCGCGAGTTGCGCTGGGTGTCCGAGGTGCCGGGCGAGGAAGTCACGCGCGCGGAGCACTATTTCATCGTGACGCCAACGGCGGACGGCGGCACGCACCTCGAACACTGCGAGAGTTTCACCGGACCTCTGGAAGACGAGATGTGGCCGCTGATGGAACAGGCCGGGCGCGCGGATTACATCGCCCTGAACGAAGCGCTCAAGGCACGGGCCGAAGCCGCGGTTGCGGTGCCCGAAACCACAGCGCTGCACCCTGCACTGCCGCTCACGCCTGACAGCGCATCACCAGGCCCCGTGGGCGTGCTGCGTTGCCGGTGTCCGCAGGACGCAGTGGAGGTACATGTCGGTACGCCCGCAGTCCACAGCCATCTCTGCGGCTGCACGCAGTGCTGGAAGCCCGAGGGCGCGCTCTTTGCGCTCACGTCTGTGGTGCCCGCAGACGCGGTGAAAACGGTGGCGCACGGGGAAAAGCTCGCGATC